>NZ_JASAUT010000190.1:0-734 GCF_029952935.1 Bradyrhizobium sp. Mp19
GGGGTAGTGGTGGCAGCACGCGCGGGACATGGACAGTGGGCAACAAGGGAAGTCTGCCGTCGAGGAAGGATGCAAATCCGGACAACGACGAACCCGTGAGGGCCAGCGTCGGCGGCGGCAGATGGCGGATGGGTCCGTAATACCTATGACACCGGGTAACGCCGGAAGAGGGAAGGGGCCCTGACTTGTCTCAAGCGAGAACGAAGCAGAGAACACGGCGATTGACGATGAGTCTAGCAACACCGGATATACGCGTTCAGAAGCTGCAGAGCTCGCTACAGGCGAAAGCTAAGACCGAACCGACATACCGCTTCTACTCTCTGTGGGACAAAATCTGCCGACCGGATGTCATGGAAGAAGCTTACCAAAGGTGCCGTGAAAACGACGGCGCTCCCGGGGTGGACGGCATAACATTCGAACAGATCGAAGCAGAGGGACAGCAGCAATGGTTGGAAAGTGTCAGGCAGGAGCTGAAGGACGGCACTTACCGTCCCAAGCCCCTTCTGAGAGTATGGATACCAAAGAGCAATGGCGGACGCCGACCACTCGGAATCCCCTGCATTCATGACAGAATCGTTATGATGGCAGCGGTCTTAGTGATCGGTCCCATCTTCGACGCGGACCTGCTGGACAATCAGTATGGATTTCGTCCGAAGCTGGACGCCAAGATGGCCGTGCGCCGCGTGTTCTGGCACATCAAGGACCGGGGGCGCCGCGAGGTAGTCGATGCAGAT
>NZ_JASAUT010000191.1:0-707 GCF_029952935.1 Bradyrhizobium sp. Mp19
CCACGGCATTATCTGACCGACGTTCTCGAGCGCATCGTCTCCGGACGCACCAAGATCAATCAGCTGCACACATTGCTGCCGTGGACATGGAAGGCCGAGCGCGATGCTCTGGAGACAAAGCTCGCTGCCTGATCAATTTGACGGGAGGGCGTCGGGAACTTCCTGCGCGTCGCTGGTGTCGTCATAAATCTCTTCGCGGATCACGCGCAGCGTCACCTCGTGCAGATAGACTTGCAGCGCCCTCTCCAGCTCGGTGAACTCCGGCAGCAGAACCTTGTCAACGAAGCCCCGTGACGCGCGGATCATCACCGTGTTGCGTCGCTGGCGGCGGTAACGAAACGGCCGCAGCCCGTATCGGCGGCAAAGTGCCAGAAACAGCTGCCGCGACCATTGGTCAGGAAGTGATAATTGTTGCTCGATCGGTGGATCGTGGCGAGCGAGCTCCTCGACCCGGGCACGCACCCGCTGCAGCGCGGCTTCCGCTGCCAAGCGCTCACCAGCAGTTCCTGCACCCGCGAACAACGCCTCGATCTT
The DNA here is from genome assembly GCF_029952935.1 of Bradyrhizobium sp. Mp19. NCBI lineage: Bacteria > Pseudomonadati > Pseudomonadota > Alphaproteobacteria > Hyphomicrobiales > Nitrobacteraceae > Bradyrhizobium > Bradyrhizobium sp. Mp19. The sequence goes on from NZ_JASAUT010000191.1 coordinate 535, forward strand.
CCGAAGCTTCTCGCGCAGCTGCGACTCGCTGGTCATTCTGATCCCCGTTACCCGCTCCAAACCGGGATCACCCCATCACCGCGCGCCGGCAGCGTCAATCATCCCGACCGGGCTATCCAGAGCATTCCGCGCAAGTCAAGCCCGGGCACCAGTGCTCCTCTCGTGACGCTCAC
>NZ_JASAUT010000192.1:0-668 GCF_029952935.1 Bradyrhizobium sp. Mp19
CGTGCAGCAGCTTGGCATCGGTCGGGAAGGCGATGGCCTTCGGCTGCACGGTGGTATCGACCGTGACCCGCTTGAGGTCCTGGCTGCGTAACGCGCCGGCCTCGTGCGCCACCCGCAGGCTCTCGGCCAGCAACAGCTCCAGCTTGTCGCCGAGCCGCTTGCGCCAGTGGCTCAGGTCCGAGCGCTCGTGCGGAAACGCGTGCTGAAAGAACTCTTCGCCGGTGAAGTACTGGAAATACGGGTCGTGGACCCAGCGCTCGCACACCCCCTCATCGGACAGGCCGTAAATCTGCTTGAGCAGCAGCAGCCCGATCACGAAGCGGGTCGCGATCCCCGGCCGACCGTTCTCGCTGTAGAGCGGCGCGATCTCGCCGTCGATCCAGTCCCAATCGACCTTGCCGGCGAGCTGAACCAGCTCGTGCTTCATGTTGATGATCTGGTCCAGCCTGGCCCGGAACAGATCGCCAGATCCCGTCGTCCTTTGCTTCTTCGGTCGCATCGTCACCTCCGACGCGACCACGGAATCATGACTGGCGATTCGACTGAATCCTGAAAATGAAATTGCAAGGTTCCGAGGCTCGAAACATCAAAACCTTGCAATCCAAAAACAGTCCACACCAGCAAATGCGATTCTGCCTCAATCGCTTAGCCGATCTTCACGGACGACT
>NZ_JASAUT010000193.1:0-605 GCF_029952935.1 Bradyrhizobium sp. Mp19
CGCCGCGAAGCTTGTCGCCATCATACCCTTTGTCGGCGAGGAGCACGCTCATGGGTGGCGCGAGCGCCAGGACATCGGGAGCCGCAGCGATATCGGCATCCTGGCCTGGAGTCAGATGCAGGACGACCGGCCGGCAGAGCGGATCGCTCAGCGCATGGATTTTTGTCGTGCGGCCTCCGCGCGAGCGGCCGATTGCTTGATTGTGCTCCCCCCTTTTCCGCCGGAGGCACACCGGTGAGCTTTAATCGAGGTCGAGTCGAGCGACAGTACGACGCCGTCTTCGCCAGGCTTGGCCAGCGCTTCGAAGATTGCGCACCATCGTCCTCGCTTGGCCCAGCGATTGAAGCGATTGTAGATCGTCGTGTAAGGGCCGTATTCACGTGGACAATCACGCCATCGTGCACCCGATTGCAGCATGTGAATGATGCCGCTGACGATGCGTCGGTCGTCGTCCCGATCCGGCCCCGTCAGTCCCCTCGGCAGATGCGGTTCGATACGCGCCCATTGCCTGTCGTTCAGCCAAAACAAACCAGCGCGCATTCTCTCGCCCCCGAATCAACACGTAGGCAAGAGAATCACGTGGCGCTATTTAGGTACAGACCCTA
>NZ_JASAUT010000019.1:0-137512 GCF_029952935.1 Bradyrhizobium sp. Mp19
CGAATCTTTGCAAATCCGATGGAATCACACCCCACTGAGATCACTCACCCCATTTTTCAGTCAGGCTCTCAGGATGAGGTCTTGTTTTGCGGCACAATAGGAGACCCTCATGGTGAGGAGCGCCGCTTGCGGCGCGTCTCGAACCACGAGGCCCAGCACTTGCTCGGTTGCCAAGGGCATATGCGATAACCCTGCGCTTGCGGGGGAGGGTTGGGGTGGGGGTATCACCACGAGTCATATCGTGGATAGAGCCCCCACCCGCCGCGCTACGCGCGTCGACCTAAGAGCGAGCTTCGCTCGTCTCGACCCCGCAAGCGGGAGAGGTGAAACAAGAAAGCGGCCTCAACCCATCTTCGCCGCCCGTCCATTCTTCGGCGCCTGGGCCAGCGCGCGGGCCAGCACTTGGGCTTCCTTCTTCAGCATGTCGGCGAGCTCGCCTTCGCGGCGGCGGATGCGGTCGGACGCGGCGCCGATCGAGAGTGCGGCCACCACCTCGCCGGCATCGTCGCGGACCGGCACGCCGACGCCGCCCATGCCGGGGAACGCGGCGTCGATCAGCACGGTGTGGCCGGCCTTGCGCGCCATCGCGATCCGCTCGCGCAGGAACTTCGGTGTGATGCGCGGCGATTTCGCCAGCCGCGGCACGATCACCTCGATCACAGCCTCGATCTCGGCATCCGGCAGCCAGACCAGCAGCGCCAGCGCGCCGGCGCCGACGCCGAGCGGACGGCGGCTGCCGATCTGCAGATAGTTCGGTTGCAGCGGATGGTTGCCGACCGAGCGCGCCAGATAAAGCGCCTCGACGCCGGAGCGCACCGACAGCAGCGCCGTATCGGCCGAGCGCTCCGACAGCCGCAGCAGGCTCGGCTGCGCCAGCTCGGCGATGTCGACCGAACGGCGCGCGCCGACCGCCATCACCCGCGCCTCCTGGCCGAGCTCATAGGTCTTGGCGCCGGCGACGCGGCTGACGAAGCCTTCCTCGATCAGCGAGTTGAGGATGCGCAGGGCAGTCGCCTTGTTCAGCGAGGTAGTGTCGGCGATGTCGGTGAGCCGCAGCGGCGAGCGCTGCGCCAGCACGCGCAGGATCGCACAGACCTTCTGGATCGCGTTGAACTTGTCGGGTTGGCCCGGCTCCGGCGGTGGCCTCTTGCGGCTGGTCCGTGCGGTCGCAGTCGTTGAGGCGTTCATGCCCTGGCCTTCCTTGCCGTCAATTCCAAATCCTGAACCGGGCACGACGAAGATGCGCGCCCGGCAGACATCATCCTAGGACGGATGACGCGCGCCGGACACCGTATACTTTCGTCAGATGAAACTTTGATTTCGACTATCTACGCTGCTGTGCAACAATAAGGATATTTGAATTTCGCATCACGAAATCTGATGCGGTTAGCATGATCTTTTCGAAAAAACCGCTTCGCACTTTTTCGGATCATGCGCTACGCCAGCCGCAGCCTGCGGATCGTGAACAGTGCGCAGAGGCTGAGGATGCAGACCGCGGTGAGATAGTAACCCGGCGCGAGCTCGCCGATCGCCGCGAAGCCGCCCAACCAGGTCATGATCGCCGGCCCCATGCCGCCGAACAAGGTGACACCGATATTGTAGCTGAGACCGAGCCCGGTCGCACGCGTCGCCGCCGGAAACAGTTCCGACATCAGCGCGGCGAGCGGCCCGTAATACAGCGACTTGAGCACGCCGAGCCAGAGCACGCCGATCAGGATGATCACGGGCGTCGGCTTGCCGGTGAGCAAGAGGAAGGCCGGGAAGATCGACACCAGCAGCAGCAGCGCGAACAGGATCATGTGGGTGGTGCGTCCGATCTTGTCGGAGACCATGCCTGCGATCGGCGCCAGCAGCGCAACCGCGGTCTGCGCGGCGAACGAGGCGACGAAGCCGACCGATGGCGCGAGGTTGAGCGTCTTCACCACATAGGTCGGCATGTAGACGATCAAATAGTTGACCGCGGTCGATACCGCGAGCGCGCCGATCGCAAGCGTCGTGGCGAACTTTTGCCGCGCGAACACTTCCCTGACCGGCGATTCCCGCTTCGCCGCCGGCGGCGGGGTCGCATCGTCGACATGGTTGCGGATGTAGATGCCGACCGGGCCGATCAAGACGCCGAACAGGAACGGCAGCCGCCAGCCCCAGGATTGCAAATCCTCCGGGCTCATCAGCGAGGTCAGGAGCGCACCGAAGCCCGCGCCGAGCAGGCCGCTGACGCCTTGGCTCGCGAACTGCCAGCTCGCCACGAAGCCGCGCCGCTCCGGCATGTGCTCGACCAGGAACGCGGTCGAGGAGCCGAACTCGCCGCCGGCTGAAAAGCCCTGCACCAGCCGCGCCAGCAGCACCGCGATCGGCGCCAGGATGCCGATGGTCTGATAGGTCGGCATCAGCGCCAGCACCAGCGTGCCGAATGTCATCAGCACGATCGACAGCATCAGCGAAGCCTTGCGGCCGTGACGGTCGGCATAGGCACCGAGCACGACGCCGCCGATCGGGCGGATCAGAAACGACAGGCCGAAGCTGCCGAAGGTCAGGAGCAGCGAGGTGGTCGGATCATTGGCCGGGAAGAACGCCTTGGAGAGATACACCGCGAAATAGGCGTAGACCGAGATGTCGTACCATTCGAGCGCATTGCCGACCGAAGTCGCGACGATCAGGCGGGTGATGTTTTTCTTGGTTGTGGCGTCGGCTTCGGAGGTAAGCGGCGTCGATGTCGATAGTGTCATCAAATTTCCTTGGCCGTGTCGGCACTATTTCAACGCGTTGCACCCGGGCTTATACGTTCGAAGAACGGCGTTGCGTCCGCTCGCCTAAGCGCGGCCATTCACATCCTCCCCGTCATCCTGAGGAGCGGCGTCAGCCGCGTCTCGAAGGATCGACGGCCACCGGCGGGGCCGTGCATCCTTCGAGGCTCGCTCCGCTCGCACCTCCAGCGACAAAGGCGAAGCCTTTGCGCGGGGATGACGGGGAAAAAGCGCGCCCGTCCTTCGACCTTAACGCTTCGCCTCGCCGAGATCCCAGAACAGGCCGGCCATGATGGTCAGCGCCTCCTCGGTCACCGGCAGCAGGATGTGCTCGTCGGGGGCGTGCTGCGAGCAGCCCGGATAGGAATGCGGCACCCAGATCGTCGGCAGGCCGAGGCCTTCGGAGAACACGTCGTTCGGCAGCGAGCCGCCGAAATTCGGCAGCACCGCCGGCGCCTTGCCGGTGGTGGCGCGGATCGAGTTCGCCGCCCAGTCGATCCACGGACTGTCCATGTCGGTGCGCGAGGCGGCAAAGCGCTGCGTGCCCGAGACCTCGACCATCGGGAAACCGTTGTTGTGCAGATAATCCCGCACCGCGTCGATCACCTCGAGATGCCGGGTGCCGACGACGAAGCGAAGCTGCAGCACGGCATTCGCCTTGCCGGGAATCGCGTTCGCGGGCTTTTCGATATTGCCCGACGACATCGCGAGCACTTCCAGCGTGTTCCAGGCATAGAGCCGCTCCGCCGCGGTCAGACCCTCCTCGCCCCAGTCTTCCGCCAGCGCCGGTTCGTCCGCGGTCGGCTTGACCTCGACGTCGGCGAGCGCGGCGCGGACGCGGTTGGAGATCGGCGGGGGTTTGAGGATCTCGAGCTTCATGCGGCCCTTGCCGTCGACCAGACTCGCGATCGCGCTCGCCAGGATCGTGGCGGGGTTGGCGAGCACGCCGCCCCAATTGCCGGAATGATTGCCGCCCTCGCGCAGATTGACGTCAAGATGGATGCGGTTGCCGCCGCGACAGCCGAGGAAGATGGTCGGCCGCTCCGCCGACAACCGCGGCCCGTCGGAGGCGATGAACAGATCGGCCTTCAGCTCTTCGCGATGCGCCTCGCAGACCTCGCGCAGATCGGGCGAGCCGATCTCCTCGCCGGTCTCGATGATGAATTTGGCGTTGAAGCCGAGCTTGCCGCCGCGCGCCTGCTTCACCGCGCGCAGCGCGGCCATGTTGATCGAATGCTGGCCCTTGTTGTCGGCGGTGCCGCGGCCATAGACGCGCTCGCCCTTGACCGTGGTCTGCCAGGGATCGAGGCCGTCGCGCCATTCGCCGACCATGCCGTCGACGACGTCGCCGTGGCCATAAGTCAGCACGGTCGGCCGCGAGGCGTCTTCCTGATAGTCGGCGATCAGATAGGGCCCGCGGCCGGTCGGCGACTCGATCAGGTGGGTCTTGAAATCGAGCTCGGCGAAGGCCGGCTGCAGATTCTCCACCAGATAGGCGCGCAGCGCATCGGCCTTGTCGGCATTCAGGCTCTCGGTCTGGTAGCCGACCCTTTGGTCCAGTTCTTTCAAAAACTGTCCCGATTGAAAATGCTCTCGCACCTTTGCGATTGCGTCGGCCCGTGTCGCCATGATTGTTCCTTCGTCCGGTCGCGTCTTGGCATGATCCCACCGGAACGCCACGCTTTGCGTCCCGATCATGCTTCTGGAGAGGCGCAACCTATCGGGATCGGCTCGCGACCGGAAGGGCGTGAAATGCGAATGGGCCTTGCCAAAACGTGGGAAGTCGCAACAAGTTGATGCGGGACGCCCGGCATCGACCGGGCAGCAATCGAAGCGGCGCGCAAGGTTTCGACCAAGGTTTTCGACAATGACAAAACAAATCCGGCTCAACGCCTTTGCCATGAACTGCGTGGCGCATCAGTCGCCGGGGCTGTGGACCCATCCGCGCGATCGCACCAAGGACTACAACAAGCTGTCCTACTGGACCGATCTGGCGAAGACGCTGGAGCGCGGCCGGTTCGACGGGCTGTTCCTCGCCGACGTGCTCGGCGTCTACGACGTCTATGCCAATAGTCCGGATGCGGCGCTGCGCAACGCGGCGCAGACCCCGGCCAACGAACCGTTGATGCTGATCCCGGCGATGGCCGCGGTGACGGAAAATCTCGGCTTCGGCGTCACCAGCAATCTCTCCTTCGAGCCGCCCTACCCGTTCGCGCGGCGGATGTCGACACTCGATCACCTCACCGGCGGCCGCGTCGGCTGGAACGTGGTGACCGGCTATCTCGATTCCGCCGCGCGCGGTGCCGGCAAGGACAAGCAGACCGCGCATGACGACCGCTACGAGCTCGCCGACGAATATATGGAGCTGGTCTACAAGCTCTGGGAAGGCAGCTGGGAGGACGACGCCGCGATCCGCGACGTCACGCGCGGCATCTTCACCGATCCGAGCAAGGTGCATCCGGTACACCATGACGGCAACAACTACCGGCTCAACGCGATCCATCTCTCCGAGCCGTCGCCGCAGCGCACGCCGGTGCTCTATCAGGCCGGCACCTCGCCGCGCGGGCGGCAATTCGCCGCCGAGCACGCCGAATGCGTGTTCATGTCGGGGCCGTCAGCCAAGGTGATCGGCCCGCGGGTGTCGGCGATCCGCGAGCTCGCCGCCGAGAAAGGCCGCAACGCCGCCGAGATCCTGATGTTCTCGATGATGTGCATTGTGGTGGCGCCGACCGAAGCCGAGGCGAAAGCGAAATACGCCGAGTATCGCAGCCACATCAGCCATGAGGGCGCGCTGGCGCTGATGTCGGGCTGGACCGGCGTCGACTTCTCGACCTACTCGCTCGACCAGGAGGTGCGGCACGTGCAGAACGATGCCGGCCGCTCCGCGATGGACAACGTCACCCGCGCCGATCCCGACCGGGTTTGGACCGTGCGCGAGGTCGCCGAGCATGTCGGCATCGGCGGCGCCGGCCCCGTGGTGGTCGGCTCGCCGGAGCAGGTCGCCGACAAGATCGAGCAATGGTTCGAGGACACCGACGTCGACGGCCTCAACGTCGCGTTTGCGATCTCGCCCGGCGATTTCGAGGACATCGCCGACATGCTGGTGCCGGAGCTCGTCAAGCGCGGCCGCTACAAGCGCGAGTATGCGAAGGGCACCTTGCGCGAGAAGCTGTTCGGCGGAGGGCGTGCGAGGCTGGACGCGACGCATCCGGCGACCCGGTATCGGGTGAAGAAGACGACGACGTAGCCACCCCCCGTCATTGCGAGCCACCCGGTCGGCGCGAAGCGCCGCCGGATGACAGGCTCCGCGAAGCAATCCATAGCTCCGCGTGTGAGGAACGATGGATTGCTTCGTCGCTCCGCTCCTCGCAATGACGGGGTACCCACATCTGCCGTCCCGTCATCCTGAGGAGCGCGAAGCGCGTCTCGAAGGATCGACGGCCACCGGCCGGGCCGTGCATCCTTCGAGGCTCGCTCCGCTCGCACCTCAGGATGACGGTGAGAGGTGAGCGCATCGTGAAAAGTCAATTCACCGCATTGCTCACCACCACCTCGATCAGCTTAGCGCCCGGGCGGCTGAACGCCGACTTCATCGCGCCCTTCAGCTCCTGCGGGTCGGTGACCTTGATCGCCTCGAGCCCGAGCGAGCGTGCGAGGGCGGTGAAGTCGACCGGCGGGTCGATGAAATCCATGCCGACATAATTGTCATCGCCGTGGAAGGCGAGCAGGCGCTGCTTGATGATGCGGTAGCCGCCATTGTTGACGATGACGAAGTTGAGCGGCAGCTTGTGATTGGCTGCGGTCCACAGCGACTGGATCGAATACATCGACGAGCCGTCGCCGGAATAGCACACCACCGGGCGCTGCGGATTGGCGAGGCTGACGCCGACCGCGGCCGGCAGGCCCCAGCCGATGCCGCCGGAGGCCAGCGCGTGATAGCCGTAGCGGTCGCGATGCGGCCGCAAGCCAATGATCTGACGCGACGAAGTCAGACCCTCGTCGACCAGGATCGCGTCGTCGGGCATCGCCTCCACGACCTGCAACGCGAGCCAGTCCGGATCGATCGGCGAGGTCTGGCTCGCCTTCGAGATCTGTTCGACCAGCGCCTTGCGCTTCGCCACCCAGTTCTTGGTCGACAGCGCCGCGAGTCCCTGCCTGGCACGCGTCTCCAGCGCGCCGCCGCCGGCCTCCTTCAACGCAGGAACCAGCGCGCGCAGCGTTTCCTTGACGTCCGCCTTCACCGCGATCTCGGCGCCGTAGTTCCTGGCGAGGTCGCTGTCGACCAGCCCGACCTGCACGATCGAGAGCCCGTCCGGCAGCGGATCGACCTCGCTGTAAACAGACATCCGCAGCGGATCGCCGCCGAGTGCGATCAACAGATCATGCGGCGCCAGCACGTCGCGCGCGACCTTCTGCAGCCGCGCGATCGCGCCCATGAAGCTCGGGCTTTCGGACAGGAAGTGCGAACCATAGGGCGTCGGCGACTGCCAGGCCGGGCAGCCCAGCGTCTCGGCAAGATCGGCCGCCTCGCGCAGCGCATCGCTTTTCACGATCTCGTCGCCGACGACGATCACCGGTCGCTCGGCTTTCAGGATGCGCGCGGCCAGCGCCTTAAGCGACTCCTCCGACGGCCTCACCCGTGTGTCGATCCGGGTGGAGCGGCCGAGCTCGATGCCGGCTTCGGAATTGAGGATGTCGCCGGGCAGCGAGATGAACACCGGCCCGGTCGGCGGCGTGGTCGCGATCTTGGCGGCGCGGCGCACGATGCGCGGCAGGTCTTCGAGGCGCGTCACCTCGACCGCCCATTTCACCAGCGGCGTCGCCATCTGCACCAGCGGGCCATAGAGCACCGGTTCAGTCAAACCATGGCCCTGTTCCTGCTGCCCGGCGGTGAGGATCAGCGGCGTGCCGGTGAAGCTGGCATTGTAGAGCGAGCCCATCGCGTTGCCGAGGCCAGGCGCGACATGGACGTTGCAGGCGACCAGCTTGCCGGAGGCGCGGCTGAAGCCGTCGGCCATCGCGACCACCAGGCTCTCCTGCATCGCCATCACATAGGTGAGATCGGGATGGTCCTTCAGCGCGTGCATGATCGGCAGTTCGGTGGTGCCAGGGTTGCCGAACAGATGGGTGACGCCCTCATCCTTCAGCAGCGCCAAAAATGCCGAGCGGCCGGTAATGCGATTTTTCATGTTCCCTCCAGGCCCGTCGGCGCGTTGGCCGACGGGGATCAAGGGAGATGACCAAACTTGCGCAGCTGGGGCAATCGAGCCGCCGGTCATGGCCGCATTCCGCAGGCGCGCGCCTGAGGTGAAACGCTCGTTAGAACATCCCCTCGCGCGCGCTGCGCTTCTTCTTTTTCGAGCGCTGCCACACCACGCCGGGATAGCCCTTCAGCGGCACCAGCGGCTCGCCGGTGTAGGCCCATTCCTGCAGTTCCTCGATCGCGATGTGATAGAGCGGCTGCCGGCCGGTGCGCCCCGAGAACAGCGCACGCGGGATGTTGACCATGTGCGGCGACCGCGCGCGCTCGTAAGAAATCGGCGTGCCGCAATTGGCGCAGAAGCTGCGCGCGGTCTTGCTTTTCACATCCTCGTAACGCGACAGCTCGCTTTCGCCTTGCGTGATGCGGAAGCGCTTCTTCCAGCTGCCGACATAGGTCGCATAAACCGCACCATGGGCGCGGCGGCTGGCGGCGGTGTGATCATGCCAGGCCCAGCGCGCCGGCACGTCGATCTCGAACCGGATCTTGCCGCACAGGCACTGGCCGGCCGCCGGCTTCGCCAGCGCCACGGGCTTTGGTTTCTTGGTCGGCTCGAACTCGTCGTCCGGAAACATCGCGGTCTCCCGGTTTTGCTGGCCGAGCTATCGTAGCCCGGATGCAGCGAAGCGTAATCCGGGGATGCTTGATCCGCTGATGCAAGGCCCCGGATTTCGCTGCGCTGCATCCGGGCTACGAAGACCTACGCCTGCGCCAATTCGTCGTGCACCGGATAATCCGTGTAGCCCTTCTCCTCGCCTGCATAGAAGGTGGCGCGGTTGTACTTCGTCAGCGGATAGCCGCGCTGCAGGCGGCGCGGCAGGTCCGGGTTGGAGATGAAGTAGCGGCCGAATGCGATCGCATCGGCATGACCCTCGGCGACCGCGCTCTGTGCGGTTTCGCCGACGAAATTGCCGGCGGTGATCAGCACGCCGCTCCACATCGGACGGTACAACACCATCGCGGACGGCACGTTCTGCCAGTCGACCTCGGCGCGGCCAGTGCCCGAGGCGCGCGGCTCGATGAAATGCAGATAGGCGAGCCCGAGCTTGTCGAGCGCCGTGATGGCGTGGCTGTAGAGCGGCATCGGGTCCGCTTCGCCGCTGCCATTGGCGATGCCGTAGGGCGAGAGCCGCACGCCGACGCGGCTCGCGCCCCAGACCTCGGTCACCGCCTGCGTCACCTCCATCAGGAAGCGGGCGCGGTTCTCGATCGAGCCGCCATACCGGTCGGTGCGCAGGTTGCTGCGCGATTGCAGGAACTGCTCGATCAGATAGCCATTGGCGCCGTGGATCTCGACGCCGTCGAAGCCGGCGGCGAGCGCGTTCTTCGCGCCCTGCCGGTAGGCCTCGACCATCAGGGCGACCTCGTCGGTCTCGAGCGCGCGCGGCGTCTCGTAGTCCACCACCTTGCCGTCCGCCGTCATGCACTTGAATTCGGACGGGATCGCGACCGCCGACGGCGCCACCGGCAGCGCGCCACCCGGCTGGAACGAGGAATGCGAGACGCGGCCGACGTGCCAGAGCTGCAGGAAGATCAAGCCGCCCCTGGCGTGCACGGCATCCACCACCTCGCGCCAGCCCGCGATCTGGGCCTCGCTGTAGATGCCGGGAACACCAGGATTGCCGAAGCCGGTCGCAACCACCGGCGAGGCCTCGGCGATCAGCAAGCCGCCGGGCGTGGCGCGCTGCGCATAATATTCCGCGTTCATCGGCCGCGGCGCGAGGCTCGGCCGCGCCGCCCGCATCCGCGTCAGCGGCGCCATCACGACGCGATGTTCGAGCTGGTAAGGACCGATCTTGAGCGGAGAGAACAGCGACGGAGGATTCATGCCTGCCCCAAATATTCTTATGTGGTTTCCGTTATAGTGTGGGCATGATCCGCCCAGAAAACCGGTTACCACTTTTCCGGATCATGCCCGTTATCTAACGGGTTCATCTTGTTCATGAAAGCGGGTAGTGGCAATCTGTTGCCACGAGAACAGGTCTCCCATGTCGAAATCGAGCGCCTCATCGCTCCCCTCCCTCAGCGTCCGCATCGACCTCGATGCCGAGGACCGGATCGGGCCGGGCAAGATCCTGCTGCTTGAGCGAATCAAGGAGTGCGGCTCGATCTCCGCCGCCGGCCGCGCCATGGACATGAGCTACAAGCGGGCCTGGGACCTGGTCGACGAGATCAACCGCATCTGCCGGCAGGCGGCGGTGGAACGGCAGACCGGCGGCAAGAATGGCGGCGGCGCGGTGCTGACCCCGTTCGGCCTCTCCTTGGTGGCGCGCTACCGCAAGATCGAGCGCGACGCGGCAAGCGCCGTGCGCAAGGACCTCGAGGCGCTGCGCAGCGACATCGGCAGGCCGAAGAAGGCCGCCGGGCGGTAAACGCAGGAACCGGCGGACGCAGCAAGGGGCGCTTACGAAAATATCGAAAACAACCCCATGCAAAGGAGCCGGCGGCGGCCGGCGCTCGACGAGGCAACTTGACGCGTCGGGCAAATCAGGGCTATTCTTCTAATATTCCGAAATCATGCGGGCGTTGGGGTGAAGGGCTTCCCTTCTGCGAGCACGCCGAAAATTGAGACCTGTACCCCCTCACCCGGATTGCATCTGACGATGCAACATAGCCGAAGCTTAGCTTCGGCGTCGATTTCATGGACGGCCGCCGAAGGCGGCCTATGCCTCTCCCCGCAGGCGGCAGGGCTATCGCATTTCGTGGCGGTGCCCTCGTGGCCATCCTTCGAGACGCCCGCCTTCGGCGGGCTCCTCAGGATGAGGTCTTGTTTTGCGGCACAATAGTAGACCCTCATGGTGAGGAGCGCCGCTTGCGGCGCGTCTCGAACCACGAGGCCAAGCACTTGCGCGGTCGCCAGGGGGCAGATGCGATACCTCTCCCCGCAAGCGGAGAGAGGTAAGAAGCAAGCGCTAGCCCGTTTTGATCCAGACCGCCTTGACGTTGAGATATTCCTCGACATGCTGCTTGCCGGACTCGCGGCCGTAGCCGCTCATCTTGTAGCCGCCGAACGGCACCGCCGGATCCATCGCCTGGTAGCAATTGACCCAGACCGAGCCGGCGCGCAGCGCCTTGGCGACCTGGTGCGCCTTGCTGACATTGGTGGTCCAGACGCCCGAGCCGAGGCCGAAGGTGGTGGCATTGGCGCGCTTGATCAGTTCTTCCGGATCCTTGAACGAGATCGCCGAGATCACCGGACCAAAAATCTCCTCCTGTGCGATGCGCATGTTGTCCTGCACATCGGCGAACACGGTCGGCTGCACGAAATAGCCCTTTGACAGCGCGCCCTCGGTGAGGCGGCCACCGCCGGCAAGCGCCTTGGCGCCCTCCTTCTGGCCGATGTCGAGATAACCGGAGACGCGGTCCATCTGCTGCTGCGACACCAAGGGACCAATCTGGGTGTTGGGATCGAGGCCGTTGCCGACCTGCAGCTTCTTGCCGAACTCGGCGACGCGGCCGACGAATTCGTCATAGACCTTCTGCTCGACGAACAGCCGCGTGCCGGCGCTGCAGATCTGGCCGGAATTGGCGAACACCGCCATAGCCGCACCCGGCACCGCGGCGTCGAGATCGGCGTCGGCGAACACGATGTCCGGCGACTTGCCGCCGAGCTCGAGCGAGACGCGCTTGAGGTTGCCGGCCGAGGCGCGGATGATCGACTGTCCCGTGACGTGCGAGCCGGTGAAGGCGACCTTGTCGACATCCGGATGCGAGGCGAGCGCGGCGCCCGCGGTCTCGCCATAGCCCGGCACGACGTTGACGACGCCGGGCGGAATGCCCGCCTCCATGCAGAGCTCGCCGATGCGCAGCGAGGTCAGCGGCGATTCCTCGGCCGGCTTCAGCACAACGGTGCAGCCGGTCGCGATCGCCGGGCCGATCTTCCAGATCGAGGCGGTCAACGGCCCGTTCCAGGGGATGATGGCGCCGACCACGCCGATCGGCTCCTTCAGCGTGTAGGAGAAGATCTCGCCGGGCAGCGAGTTCTCGATGGTCTCGCCGTGGATCGCGGTCGCTTGTCCCGCATAGTAGCGCAGCATGCCGAGCGCGCGCAGCTTGTTGCCGCGGGTGCGGCTGATCGGTGCGCCCATATCCAGCGTGTCGAGCTGGGACAGTTCCTCGAAATTGGCTTCGACGAGTTCGGCGAGCTTGAGCAGCATGTTCTGCCGCTCGAACGGCTTCACCTTGCTCCAGGGCCCTTCGAAGGCGCGGCGCGCCGCCGCGACCGCACGGTTGATGTCCTCGGCATCGCCCTCGGCGACCGACGCGAGCAATTCACCGGTGGCGGGATTATGCGTCTCGAACTTCTTGCCGGAGGCGGCGTCGACCCATTTGCCGTCGATCAGCATCTTCTTGGCGGAGCCATCGGCATAAGGATGGCGCGTGATCGGAATAGCCTGCGAAACAGCCATGTTTGCACTCCCTGTCAAATTGTCGGCTGAGGTCTTTTGGAAGCGTTATATCCCGAATTCTACAGCGCAGACGCGAAACCGTAAAGCCGAGCCGGCGTTGATCGGGACGGCACGTACGAAAACCTCCCATGCGCGCGCGTGCATGGTGCGCGCGGTATGCTCGATCACGGCCTCGTGGTTCGAGACGCGCGACGTTGCCGCGCTCCTCACCATGAGGGTCTGATATAACACCTCATCCCGGCGCAAAGGCTTTGCCTTTGTCGCTGGAGCAGCCGCGAAGCGGCGTCTCGAAGGATGAAGCCACCGAACTGCACTATACCCTCAGCCACATATGTGTCCGGAGACCACCCCATGCCCCACCCCGTGATATCAGCCAATCATGTTGCCGTGATCACCGGCGGCGCCTCCGGCATCGGACTTGCCGCCGCATTGCGGTTCGCGCAGGCCGGGATGAAGGTCTGCATCGCAGATCTCGGCGATGACCGGCTGAAGGCGGTTGCGACAAAACTGTCATCTGCGGCGCCGGGTGGCGCGGCTGATATCATGACATCAGCGGTCGACGTCAGCCGCGCCGACGAGGTGGCAAAGCTCGAAGCCGCAGTCGCGAAAAAGTTCGGCGGCACCGACATCCTGATGAACAATGCCGGCATCCAGCCCGGCAGCGCGATGTTCGGGCCCGCGGACAATTGGCAGCGCATCCTCGGCGTCAATTTGTGGGGCGTGATCAACGGCACCCAAACGTTCGCGCCCAGCATGATCAAGCGCGGCCGGCCGGGGCTGATCATCAACACCGGCTCCAAGCAGGGCATCACCACACCGCCGGGCGATCCTGCCTACAACGTTTCCAAGGCCGGGGTGAAAGCATTCACTGAAGCGCTGCAGCACGAGCTGCGCAACATCGACGGCTGCAAGATATCGGCGCATCTCTTGATCCCGGGCTTTGTCTTCACCGGGCTGACCGCCCGCGGCCGCACCGAGAAGCCGGCCGGCGCCTGGACCGCGGAGCAGACCGTCGACTTCATGATCGAACATATCGATGCCGGCGATTTCTATATCCTCTGCCCCGACAACGACGTGCCGCGCGTGCTCGACGAACGCCGCATCCTGTGGGCCGCCGGCGACATCGTCGAGAACCGCCCGCCGCTGTCGCGCTGGCATCCGGATTACGGCGATGCGTTCGCTGCGTTCGTGAAGGGGGAATGAGACCTCTCACTGTCATTGCGAGGAGCAAAGCGACGAAGCAATCCATCGTTCCGCATACGCGGAGAAATGGATTGCTTCGCTTCGCTCGCAATGACGTGGAGGACTCGTAGGGTGGGTGGAGCGCAGCGATACCCATCATGTCACCGCGCACGCGATAGGTATCGCTGCGCTCCACCCATCCTACGCGGCTATTTATCCCGTCACCCTGAGGAGCGCGAAGCGCGTCTCGAAGGGTCGACGGCCCGACTGGGGCCGATTCATCCTTCGAGACGCCGCTTCGCGGCTCCTCAGGATGACGGTGATAGATCGTAGGATGGGTAGAGCGAAGCAAAACCCATCAACTCTCACGTGGCCCGCTATTGATGCTCTCGTCATTCCGGGGCGGCCCGAAGGGCTGAGCCCGGAATGACAAAGGATCAAGTCTGCGCTGATGTCGCACCAAACCGTTAATTCGCCCGCACCCGCACCGGCGTCACCGGCCGGGCCACCAGCGCCTCGCCGAGCTCGCTCTGCTGGGCGCGCGGGATCGAGAAGCAGACGCTGAAGCCGTCTGACGTCTTGAGCGTCATCATGCCCTGGGCCGGATCGGTCGACTGTTCGATCACCCAGGAATCCAGCGGATAGGCGTAGCGCAAGGTCTGGTCGCCGAAGCGGGTCTGCAGCGCCTTGCTGATCAGCCCGGGCAAGGTCATGACCAGCGCGCCGACCTGGTTGATCGACAGGCGAATGGTTGCGGGCTCGCCCTTGCCGTCCACGAAGCCAAGCGAAATCGCGCAGCCGTCGGACGCGACTTCGCAGGTGGTGAGCTCCTGGGTTTCGATCTGCATGCCGGCACTCCGGATCATCGTTATATTCCACTCAATATATCGCGAAGACGACCAGCGTCCAGCCCTTAAAAGTATAGCCGCGGCGGCTACCGGCAGAGGCGCGCGCGGCATTAGAATCCATTGAAGCCCGCGGCGCCCCGATTGACGCCGGGCGGGCAACCGCGAATAAATCAGCGCAAAGCTCAGGCTGATTTTTCTTCACGATTTTCCAGAGAATTCATTCGGTTCGGCAGTGCCGCGCGCGTGCCCTGAATGGCCGTGGCGTCCACGCCGCAGCCGTGATATACACATGAATATAGCGAGGTCCGCGAAGGACCCGTTTGACCAGGGAGAGCAAGGCCAATGAGCGATTACAAGCTTCTCATCGACGGCAAGATGGTACCCGGCGACCAGACCATGCCGGTGCTCAATCCGGCGACCGAAGAGGTGGTGGCGCAATGCCCGCGCGCCTCGAGGGAACAGCTCGACAAGGCTGTCGCCGCCGCGAAGGCCGCCTACCCGGCCTGGGCCGCCACGCCGATCGAGGAGCGTCGCAAGCTGATCATCAAGATGGCCGAGGTGATCGAGGCCAACGCCAACGAGCTCGCGCATATCCTGACCAGCGAACAGGGCAAGCCGCTCGCCGACGCCACCGGCGAAGTGATGGGCATGGCCGGCTTCTTCCGCTATCTCGGCTCGCTGGAACTGCCGATGCGCGTGATCGAGAATTCCGGCGACCGCAAGGTCGAGGCCTATCGCCGCCCGCTCGGCGTGGTCGGCGCGATCATTCCCTGGAACTATCCGCTGCTGATCCTGGCGTTCAAGCTGCCGTCGGCGCTGCTCGCCGGCAACACACTGGTGGTGAAGCCCGCGCCCACCACGCCGCTGGCCTCGCTGCGATTTGCCGAACTGGTCAAGGACATCCTGCCGAAGGGCGTGCTCAACTTCATCGCCGACGCCAACGATCTCGGCGACCACATGACCAAGCACCCCGACATCCGCAAGATCTCCTTCACCGGCTCGTCGGCCACCGGCCAGAAGGTGATGGCGAGCGCATCGCAGACCTTGAAGCGGATCACGCTCGAGCTCGGCGGCAATGACGCCGGCATCGTGCTCGACGACGTCGATCCGAAGAAGGTCGCGCCCGGCATCTTCGAGGGCGCGTTCCAGAACTCGGGCCAGGTCTGCCTCGCCATCAAGCGGCTCTACGTGCATGAATCCGTCTATGACGAGATCTGCAACGAGCTGGTCGCGATCGCAAAGAACACCGTGGTCGATGACGGCTCCAAGCAGGGCACAAAGCTCGGGCCGCTGCAGAACAAGATGCAGTACGAGAAGGTCAAGGCGTTCCTCGACGACGCCCGCAAGAACGGCAACGTGATCGCCGGCGGTGCCGCGATGGACCGCCCCGGCTATTTCATCGAGCCGACCATCGTGCGCGACATCAAGGAAGGCTCCAAGCTGGTCGACGAGGAGCAGTTCGGTCCGGTGCTGCCTGTGATCAAATATTCCGACAAGGATGACGTGATCCGCCGCGCCAATGCGACCGCCTACGGCCTCGGCGCGTCGGTGTGGTCGTCCGACATCAAGCGGGCGCATGAGATCGCGACCCGGATCGAGGCCGGCACGGTGTGGATCAACAAGCATCTCGACATGGCCCCGAACATTCCGTTCGGCGGCGCCAAGCAGTCGGGCATCGGCACCGAGTTCGCCGAGGAAGGCCTCGCCGAATTCACCCAGCGGCAGATCATCAACGGCCCGCCGGCCGCCTGACCCGCAAAACCTGCGGCCGCGACGCCTTGGCTCCGCTTGGCGCCGCGGTTGCCTCCCTCCTCCACAACGAACAGAGCCCGTCATGTTCGACGCCCAATGCGACCTCGCCGCCCTGGTCTATGACGCCAATGACGATCCCGACGCCATCCTGCGCGACTTCGCCGGCGATCTGAGAGCACACGGCGCGCGCGTCGTCGGCATGGTGCAGTCAGGCCAATGCGCCGATTCCAGCCTGTCGGCGGTGCTGCTGCATAGCGGCGAGACGCTGCTGCTGGCGCAGCCGCCGAGCCAAAGTCCTACGAGTCCTGGCGCCACCGGCTGCAAGCTCGATCTGTCGCGGCTGCAGGCCGCCGGCATCCGCGTCGCCGACGCACTGGCTGAAGGCGCCGATCTCGTCATCATCAACCGCTTCGGCAAGCGGGAGCGCGACGGCAAGGGGCTTGGCTTCCTGATCGAGCGCGCGCTCGGCGCCGACATTCCGGTCGTGATCGCGGTGTCACGCGCGAGCTTTGCGGACTGGATCAAGTTCGCCGGCGGGATGAGCGTGAGGCTCGCCTGCGACCGCCACGCGCTCGATGCCTGGTGGCGCAGCGTCTCGCTACGCGCCGCGGCCCGGACCGCGCCGGATCACACCACGGTCTGCGAGGCGTTCAAGTAGAGCGCTTCGTAGAGTGGGTTACGCTCGGCTGCCCCACCTGCGGACTATCACCGTCTTCCTGAGGAGCGCGCTCTTGCGCGCGTCTCGAAGGATCGACGGCCCGGCTGGTGGCCGTGCATCCTTCGAGGCTCGCTCCGCTCGCACCTCCAGCGACAAAGGCGAAGCCTTCGCGCGGGGATGACGGTGTGAGAATTGTAGCGAGCGGCCTCCCCACGCTGTCGTCCTGGCGAAAGCCAGGACCCATAACCACCGAATTCGATTGAGAGTGCAATAGTGGCCCCAGCGTCACACAACGACAAGCGGTTGGGGTAATGGGTCCTGGCTTTCGCCAGGACGACGCTGAATACATTCACATTCGCTCAGGATGACGGGAGGGCGGCCCCGCTTACAGCGTCTCCTGCTTGTGGTCGCAATTCTTGCAGGTGAACTTGACGCGGGACTGGCCCTTTTCCGCCTGCACCCGGTTCGGCGCACCGCATTTGCCGCAAACGGCCTCGATCCGGGTCGTGCCCTGCTTGATGACCAAGTTCCGCTTTTCCATGGTCTCGCGGATGAGGCGTTCGGCCTCCTCGCGCAGCGATTGCTTCGACATCATCTCCACCGGTCATTGGTTAGCGGCCGGCGTCATAGCACGACCGCGTGAAGTTTTGACAGCGGGGATTGCAGCTTAATTTTCAGACAATGAGCCGGTCAACCGGCAACCGGAAATGCCGCGGTTTGATCGGTTTTGATGGCCGGCCGATGCGGAACACGTTGACGAGGCGCAGATCGGCGCCAATTTTGCCGAGCTTTCGCAGCCGGTCGTTGAAATCAGGATGATCTGATAGCGCCGAGATCGGGCACGCCGCGAAACCGGCGCGATCGATCTCCAGCCATGCGCGGTAGAAATGCCGACCGGTCGTGAGTGGATCCTCACCGACGGGACGGCAAAACAGCACGATCGCCGATGCCGACGCGGTCTTGGCGCCGTCGGCAAGCAACGACGCGGCGAGGCCGAGACGATCGAGCGGCTTGAACAGGGTGCCGAGCACGTAGCGCGCGGCGGTGGCCTCGACCGCATTCATGGCGAGCACATCACGGTTGAGCCCGTCGAGCGGATAGCGCGGATGGCCGGGCGACAGCCGCATCCATGCAAGCAGCTCAGCCCGGTAGTCGTCGCCGCGGACAAAGGAGAATTCGGCCCGGTCGGCCCAGCCGGCGATATCGGCAATCGCCCGGCGATCGCCAATGCTGATCACATCGTCGCGCGCGGCAGCCAGCTGCGCCAGCGCCGCCGCATCATCAAGCGACGCCGCGAACTTGCCGCGCCACGACGTGCGGTGTGCCACGAGGTCCGCCAGCAGATCGGGCTCGGCTCCTTGCTTGATCGCAAAAGAGCAGAGCACGGCAAATTGCGGCGACAGCGGCTGCTCGATCGTGGTCATGCCCGTGATTGCGAAGCCACGGCGGTTGAGCGCCAGGCTCATGCCCTCCAGCGCCGCGCCGTGCGACACCCGAACGTCATGCCCCGCGGGGTCGGCGACCGGCGCGCGCACGCCGGTCGCGTCGACCAGCGCCAGCCGCCCGTCGTCGATGAGGCGCCAGCGCGTCGGCTGGATGTTGTGGACGCTCGGCGCCAGCCGCGCCTCCGCGACCACCTCGCGCAGCAAATCCGGCGTCAGCGCGCTCATGCCGCGGCCAGCCGCTTGGTGAACAGATGCAGCCGGTGCAGCGGCGTTGCGCCGACCTTCTCGACCTGGCGCAGCGAGGGGCCGTTGATATCGGCGATCCAGGTGCCGCCCAGCGTGCGGTAGCCGGCCTCCTGCAACGCCAACGCGGTGCGGTAGAGCATCGCGCCGTTGAGGCCGCGATTGTGCAGATCGCGGCAGACCGACTGATAGATCAGCACCGCGCGCCTGTTCATGATGCGGTGCTGCACGAATTTGAACGGCGCCGTCAGTCCGACCCGGCCGCCGATCGCCTTGATCAGCGGATTGAGGTCGGGGATCGCGATGATCGCGCCGGCGGGGCGGCCGCGGTGATACACCACGGTCGAAATCCGCTTGTCGATGATCCACATCATGTCGCCGGCCTGGAACAGATATTCGGCGGCGGTCGGCGGCACGAACATCGGGTTGTCGGCAAAGCCGTCATTGAGGATCAGCCGCGCATCCTCCAGCCGCACCTTGAAGGCGGAACGCTTGATCGGCTGCCAGACGAAATCCGGGTCAGTGAGCACCGCGCGCTGCTTGTCGCCGAGCAGTTGCTCCGGCTTGCCGCCGTCGAGCGCGATCTCGAACGTCGTCATCGGGAAGGTCGCGGCGTAGCCGGCGCGTTCGAGATGCTTTGCGATGTGCGGCGGCGACCACATCATGTCGGTGAACGGCGCATGGTCGAACCCGTCGGTCATCACGCCGATCTGCTGCATGGCCGTCAGATTGAAATTGCCGGCGACGCGGCTCATGCCGCGCGCCGACAGCCATTGCTCGGCGGCGCTCAGCAGCGCATCGGCCACCTCGACGTCGTCGATGCAATCGAAGAAGCCGAATGCACCGTGGCGGGTGCCGTGCTTGCGGTTGGACGCGTCGTGGATCGAGGCGGCGATGCGGCCGACCGGCCGCCCATCGCGATGCGCTGAAAACAGCGCATAGCGGCCGTGGCCTTCGGTGACGAACGGGTTCTTCGCCGGATCGAACATCCGGTCGAAATCGCTCCACAGCGGCGGCACGTAGAGGCTGCCGCGCCCATAGGCATTGAGCGCGGCGTCGAATGCCGCCCTGCGGTCGCCCTCGCGGATCTCTGATGTCATTTGGCCTCCGGGGTCAACGCCAAGAGCCGGCGTACCAGCGCCAGCGCGGTTTCAGTGGCGGGATCGGCCGCGGTGACGGGCACCGCGAGCACAATCAGGTCGAGCGGATCATGCGCGAGCACGATGATATGGGAGGCGTTGTTGGCTGAGATCAGCGAGACCATGCGCTCGGCCGCGGGATCGGTCGGCGCCAGTCCCCACGGCGCGTCGGACCGCCGCAGCACGCGCCGCGTCGACAGGAAGTCGTGCAGCAGCGGCGGATCGTAGAGCGCGAGCTCGTTCTCGCGAAAGCGCCGCGCGCTTTCGAAGATCGGATGCCGCGCCAGCTCGGCGATCAACTGCTCGCGGGTCTGCGCCGGCGATGCCGCGACCGAATTGAGCACGCCCGGCTCCTGCGATTCGAACAGCGCGCGCAGCGCGTCCGTCATCAGACCGATGGTCAGGACGCCGGCGATCGCAACCGCGACGAAACGGACCATCTGCGCGGCGTCGACGTCGGGCGCCATGAAGGCAGCGGCGAGGCCCAAGAGGCCCGACGAGATCAGCCGCAGCGCCATCATCGCAAGGCCGTGCCGGCGCGTCTCGGCGCCGCCGCCGGCGATCAGCATCACGGTCACGGTGAGCAGAGCGCCCAGCGCGCCGAGCCGCACAGGGATATCAGGAAACAGCGTGCGGAAATCGGTCAGGATGAACGGGATCACGACCAGCGCGCCGACCGCCATGCGGCCGATGCTGCGGTTCTCCGAGGCCATCAGCGCGGCGCGATCCCGCGTCGCCAGCAGGAACGCGCAAGTGGCGAAGCCCAAGAGCTGGAACAGCGCCAGCGCGATCGCGTAAGGCATCGCCAGCCGTTGCAGCCCGAACAGGCCGCCAAGCCCGAGCAGGATGCCGCCCGCGAGCGCCGCGATCTTGACCGCGCGCGGCGCGTGGCGCCGCAAAATGCCTTCGGTGACGATCAGGGCGCCGAGCGGGACCAGCGAGGCCGGGATCACCGAGAGACGGTCGAGCAGGCGGCTTCCGGTCCACCAGGCAAGACCGCGGTCGAGGAACAGGATCGCGATCACGCCGAGCGCGAGCAGCAGGCGGCGCGTCAGCGGGCTCCTCGGATCGCGCCGGTAGAACGTCATCATTGCCACGGCAAGCCCGATGGCGCCGCACAGATTGACGATGGAATCGGCGATCACCCCGGAGGTCATTTGCTGCCAGTCAGTTCATCGATCGCCCGCCGCACCAGCGGACGCATCAGCGCGGCGACGAGCGCATTGCGCGGCTTCTCGATCGCCGGCCGATGCGGGTTGAGAAACCAGCCGCGGCAATCGGTGCCCGAGGTACGGCCGAGGATCAGCGCGACCGCCTCATAGGCCATCAGCATGCCGGTCGAGATCACCATCGGCGCGAACGACATCCGGCTGCGGCGGCCGGCGGCGACTTCGCCGGCGATGGCGAGGTCGACATAGTTGCGCGACGAGGAATGCAGCATCACGTGCTCGATCTCGGCGCGCATCGCGGCGCGTCGGTCGTCCTCGGTGATATCGGTCCAGTCCTTGCCAAGGGTCGGAAAGCCGAGGCGCTGCTCGGGCCGCGGATCGTGCGGGCGCACCACGATCACCGACGGCAGCGGCGACATGTAGGCGTCGATCACCGTTGCATCGGCGCGCTTCGCGGTCCGGTACAGATGAACGCCGGCCGCGATATCGTCCATGCCGTTGACGATGACCGGGCACTGCGCGGCGATCCCGGCCAGCTCGCCGGTCCAGTTCTCGCCAAGCACCTCGATCTCGATGGTCGGATTGATGCGCCTGGCGGCTTCGGCGGCAACCGCCGCCTTCTCGCGCCCGACCTCGTCGGCGAAGGCGAACACCTGGCGGTTGAGGTTGGAAACCTCGAAGCGGTCGATGTCGGCGATCACGAATTTGCCGACGCCGGCGCGCGCCAGCGCCATGAAGGCCGCGCCGCCCATGCCGCCGACGCCGCAGACGAACACCCGCGCCTGACGCAACAACTGCTGCTCGTGCTCGTCGATGAAGCCGATATTGCGGCCGGTGAAGGAGTAGTAGTCGAAATTCATCGCGCGGCCCCGCTATCCTGCTTGCGCGGACGCAGCGTGCCGAAGGCGCGGCTGTCGTCCATCCAATAGACCACCGGCAGCACCAGCCGCTGCAGCGCCAGCATCGCGGACGCTGCGAGCAGCGACGGCAGCGAGCCCGAGGGCACCTCGCTCATGAGATAGCGGCGCGCGCCGGCAAGATCGACGCGGCCGATCTGCAGCACGTCGTCGCCGCGCGCGTAGTCCAGCTCGCGGGCGCAAAACTCGTTGTAGACGGCATCGCGATGCTTCGGTGCGATCTCGAAGGTCTTCTTCAGCGCGTCCGAGCCGCCGGTATAGGCGTTGGTGATGACCGAGCGCGCCTCGTCGAAGCCGGCCTCCTCGCCGACGCCGAACACCGCGCGATGCCTTGCCATGATGCCGCGCGCCAGCTGCAGATGCGCAAAGCTCTGGCGCGCGCCCGGCAGCGGCGACGGGAATACGTCCGAGAATGTATCGCTGACCATGCCGACCACCGCCGGCACCTGGGTGACGTTGGAGATCCATTTCGGCCGCAGCCCGTCGCGGGCGAACAGCACCAGCGCGGTCAGACCGTACAGCACCCAGGACAGCCCCTGCCCGCGCACATCGGGATCGACCATGACGAGGCCGAGATGGGTGACCTCGGCCGGCTCGCCGTCGAGCGGCACGTCCATCACCGACAGCGCATTGAAGGCGATCGGCCGGCCGGTGTCTTCCTCCGAGATCAAGGTGACGATGGCGCGCGACAGCCGCTCGGGTTCACCGGAGAAGATGCCATAGGTCAGGCTCTCCTCGGGCAGAGTCTTGGTGGCGACGATGCGCAGCTGCTCGACCAGCGCGTCGAGCTCGGCCCTCGGCAGCGACAGGCCAGGCGATTCGACGATGCGGGTGCGCTGGCCGACCTGGGTGCGCAGGCTGAGATCGATGGTCGGCTGCGACAGCGCCTTCAGCCAGAAGCCGCCATGGCTGCGCAGGCCCTCAAGGGCGGCGCGCGCCTTGCCAAGGTTCTTGCTGCCGCGCGAAGCCGGCGTGGGATTGTCCGTGGACGCCATTTCTCTGTCCCTCGGGCGCGATCTCTGCACTCACCCCTGTTAAGGAGCCATGAGCGCAACCTGACGCTGTTAGCCGCAGGGTAAACAAGGCCTTCCGGAAACGGAACAAGTTGGCCGTAAGCGGCCCGCGGCCTATCCACGGTCATTGCGAGAAGTGAAGCTCGTGGCTGCAGAGCGCCAGCTCCTTCACCGTCACCCCCGCGCAACGGCTTTGCCGTTGTCGCTGGAGGAGCGCGGAACGCGCGTCTCGAAGGGTCGACGGCCACCAGCCGGGCCGTGCATCCTTCGAGACGCGCTACGCGCTCCTCAGGATGACGGGACCGCCGAGTCTAGCGCCCGATCGGCGCAAAGCGTTTTAGGCGAAAGCGGCGGGTGCGAAACACCCGCCGTTTCGTCCTCGCTCCAGCTCACCCTGCCTTGGAGACTTCCATCAGCAGGCGCTCGGCCTTGGCGTCCTCGATGCGGTTCACGAACTTGCTGCTCTCGTAATTGTCGCGCACCGTCTTGGTCAGCGTGACGCAGGTCTGGATCAGCATCACGATGCCCATCGTCAGATAGCCCTTCATCCAGAGGTCGATCGGCAGGAAGAACACGCCGATGGCGACGAGGAAGGCGGAAGCCGCGAAGGACGCGTAGGTGAAGGTAACCCAGCTGCCGCTGTGGGGTTGGATGGTCTGGTTCATGGTAATCTCCTTGATGTTGCGAAAATTGACGAAGGATCAATTTCAGGCTTGAGATTTCAGGCTGCGTTCGGGCGCTTGGCTTTCAGCCGCGCCAGCACGTCGTCGGCGGTCGATTTCATGCGCGGGCCAAAGCCCTGCTCGGCGAGCTTCTCGGCGGTGGCTGATGGTCCCGCGGCGGCGTCGATCTCGATCAACGCCTCGTCGGCGGCCTGGATCTCCATCTGCCGCTCGCGCAGCCGCTTCAGCGTCGCCTCCGCTTCCGGCAGCGTCGACTCGTAGGGGCGCGCTGCCTCGATGCCGCTCCGGCGCAGCGAACGCACCGCTTCCGAGGCACGGGCGAGGCGCCGGCCGCGGTCGAGCTCGGCGATGCGCGCCTCGGCGTTGCCGACATGGCGCTTCAGCCGCGTGATCTCGGAGGCGAACAGCGCGCGTGCGGTCATCGCGGCATCGCGCTCGGCTTCGAGATTGGCGATCGCCTGCGCGGCTTCGCGGGCGAGGTCTTCCCGGCCGCCCTCGAGTGCCGCCGACGCGCGCACCTCGAGATCGGCGATCCGGGCGTTGGTGGCGTCGAGCCGCCGGCCCTCCTGCTGGTCGCCGGCGATGGCCAGCGCCAGGGTCCGCTTCGAGCGGTCGACGGCGGCGGCGGCATCGCGCATCTGCTGGTCGAGGATGACCAGCGCGGTCCGGTCTTGCAGTTCCTCCTCCGCTGCTGCCACGCTGCCGCGGAAAAGAGTGAAAACAGTTTTGAACATTTGGTCGCTCCCTGTTATGAGCATCGCTCATGAATCTCTTGTACCACATAATGAGCATCGCTCAAGAATTATTTGAGCGTCGCTCAAGTCGATGGTTAACGAAGGATCAAAGATGTCCAAGGCATTGGAACGACGAGCAAAACTGCGGGAAGCGCTGATCGAGGCGGCGGAACGGGCGATTGCGGCAAAGGGTCTCGGTGGCCTGAAAACCCGCGAACTGGCCCAGGAAATCGGGGTCGCCAATGGCGGCGTCTACAATCTGGTCGAGGATGTCGACGAGCTGATCCTGCGCGTCGGCTCGCGCACGCTGGCGCGGCTCGATGCGTCGTTGTCGCTGGCCGAGATCGGCGGGGCTGCGGCGCCGCGCGAGATGCTGGTGCGGATCGCGGTCGCCTATTGCGACTTCGCCGCTGACAATCTCGAACTGTGGCGCGCGCTGTTCGAGCATCGCATGCAGCCCGGCAAGCCGGTGCCGGAATGGGCGATCACCGAGCAGATGGAATTGTTCCGCCACATCTACAAGCCGCTCGCCGCATTGTTTCCGCAGCGTTCGCCGGCGCAACTCGGCGTCACCGCGCGCAGCCTGTTCTCCGCCGTGCATGGCATGGTCGCGCTCGGGCTGGAGCACAAGCTGATCGCGGTGCCGATCGGCGCATTGCGCAGCGAGATCGCAACGTTGACGCGCGCGATGGTCGACGGGCTGACGGCGAAGAAGGATTAGGACGTGTGCACGTAACCGCACGATGTCCCCCCGCCATGCGGTCAGGCAGGCTTGCCGCGGCGCTCCATGAATTACAAACATTCACAGGGGGACGCAGCGGCCGAGGTCAGAAAGGGAGGAAACCGCTTGCGGAATGACCGAACCGTAGCCATATACCTCGGATGGAGTTTCGGCCGAACGACTTGGCCTCGCCGCTGATAGCGTGCCTGACTGACGACCCTCACCCCCTAAACTTCGAATTCGCCTGCTGCGCTCGTGAGTGCGGCTCCAAACACGCATCTATAGGACGATTTTCCATGAGCATGGGAACTGTGAAGTGGTTCAACAGCCAGAAGGGTTTCGGCTTCATTCAGCCGGACCAGGGAGGCCAGGACGTTTTCGTTCATATCAGCGCAGTCGAACGCGCCGGCATGAGCACCCTCAACGAGGGACAGAAGGTCTCTTTTGAGATCGTTGCAGACCGCCGCACCGGCAAATCTGCTGCGGACAATCTGCGCGCGGTGTAAGCTGCGACAATCGGCCATGCTGCTTTGACCACGGATGAACTGGCAAAGCCTCTGGTTACGCGACCCCGCGACTGGTCACCCGGCCGCGGGGTTCTCTTTGTCAACACCGCGCGCGATGCCCGCCAGGATCAGGACTTGAACCGTCCGCCTGCGAAACGGCCTGCGCATTGAAGCAGCCGAGGTCGCTAGCGTGTCCCCCAATATCGATCCAGCTCCGCAGCACGACGACATCATGTACCCGCAGGTCCTCCCGTTCCTGCTGGTGCACGCAGGATGTCTGGCGGCGGTCTGGACGGGCGTCTCATGGCAGGCGACTGCAATTTGCGTCGCCCTATACTGGCTGCGCATGTTTGCGATCACGGCCGGGTATCATCGCTACTTCTCGCACCGGGCTTACTCAACAAGCCGGACGTTTCAATTCATCCTTGCATTCCTTGCCCAAAGCAGCGCCCAGAAAAGCGTCCTTTGGTGGGCCGCGAAACATCGACATCACCATCTTCATTCGGATACCGAGCAGGATGTGCATTCACCGGGGCATAAGGGCTTCGTGTACAGTCATCTCGGCTGGATCTTTTATCGACAGCACGATGCAACGGATCTGACGAAAGTTTCGGATTTCGCCTCATATCCGGAGTTGATGTGGCTGCACAGATTGGAGGTTTTGCCGGCGATCGTGGTCGCAGGTCTGTGCTTCCTCATTGCCGGATGCCCGGGGCTCGTGGTCGGTTTCTTCTGGAGCACCGTGCTGCTGTATCACGCAACGTTTTGCATCAACTCCCTCGCACATGTTCACGGACGCAAGCGGTATGTTACGGGCGATGACTCCCGCAACAATTGGCTGCTGGCTCTGTTTACGATGGGTGAGGGTTGGCACAACAATCATCACGCCTATCAAAGTAGTGCGCGGCAAGGCTTCCGGTGGTGGGAGATTGACGTGACCTATTATGTCTTGGTGGCCTTGTCCTGGCTCGGTATTGTCTGGGATCTGAAGGCGCCGCCCATGCAGGTCCTCCGCAACGAGCAGCGCTTGGGATCGCGTGTGATCAAGCGAACGGCTGAGCAACTCGCTGGTCGCTTCAATCCCGAATACATCGCGCTGGCTATCAAATCGTCGGTCCACGAAACCGGACTGTCGGTGCGGGAAGCGCTTGCTCTGTTGCAGCATCGTGCCGACTTGCATCTGCCCAGCATACCAACGCGTGACCGGTTGTTGGCTGAAGCCCAGGCCATGTTCGCGAAGACGAGTTCGTTGGACGACATTGTCGACCGTGCACATGAACTCCTGGTGGAATCGGTTTGCCTCCTGCTCGCCGTTCCACCTCCGCTGGCTGGCGCAAACCCGAAACCTCAAGCGAGCCAGCGGTAGTATTTTGCCTCCGGCCTTTTCGCAACCTCACGGCTCCATCGTGTAGGCGCGCCCGGGTTCGAGCGCGTAGATCGTCAGGAAGCGCAGCGGCCGTTCCGGATCGCAATTGCGAAACAGCGTGTGGGGAACGTCGGGTCGATCCTGCAAGGTCTCGCCTGCCCGATACTGGCGCGGCGCCTCGTCGCCATACGCGGACTCGGCAACGCCTTCGACGATGAAGACCACGCCGCCAACGGGGTGGCGGTGCAGCGGAGCTACCCCGCCGGGCGGATAGATCACCTCGGCGACGACAAGTTCGCGATCATCGCCGGGCAAAGCGAGACGCTCAAGGGTCTTGCGGGTGACGCCGGCAAATCCGGCTGGTTGAGCTTTTGCCTGACCGTCGTTGCTTTCAGCCATTGGAACCCTTCCTTGTCACGCGCGCCTTTGCCCCGATCAGATCAAGGCTGCGGTGACTATGGGGGCGCTTCAGCGACGCAACAAGCGCCCAGGCATTTCAACACATGTCGCGCGGGCGAGGCGAAGCCCTTGCCACCCCTGCTTCCACGTTGCAGGATTCTTGCGCCGAGAACCTTCAGCAGTGGGCCTTGCATGAAAACGAGTATCGTCACGACGCGGGCGTCGGGGGTCGTCGCCCTGGCACTCATCTTTGCATCAAATGTCACGCCGGCGTCTTCGGCGCAGCCCGTGCCGGAATGCTCGATGTCGATGACATTGGCGGATTGGGGCGAGAATTCGAGCGGCGATATCGACGTCGCCTCGGGCCAAAGCTGCCAGATCCCGATCGGGATCCGCGGCACGGTGACGGACTCCGCGATCTCGCAAAAGCCGGCCTACGGCAAGCTGAAGAAGATCAACGCATCGACCTTCGAATACAGGGCGAAGGCCAAGTACAAGGGCAGCGATACGTTTGCCATCAAGGCAACGGGCCAGGGGCCGAAGGCATCCGGCACCTCGGTCATCACGGTGCGCGCGACGATCAAGTAGTCATCGATTTCGAGACGTTGCAGTTGGCTTGTCGCGAGGACCGCGACCGTTGCGTGGTCACGATCGCGCCGCCTATCGTATCGACGGAACGTTTTTTGCCTTTGGGGTCGTCCTGACGTTCTGTTAGCCTCGGCACGCTTGGGAAAGAACCTCAATGCTGACGTTGATGTTCGCCGGCGTCTCGCTGCTCTATGCTACGGTTGGTCAAGCTGGCGGGACAGCATTTCTTGCTCTCATGGCGTTCGCCTCGTTCCCTTCGAACGAGATGCGTCCAACGGCGCTGCTGCTCAACATCATCGCAGCCACCTATTCGACCTGGCGCTTTCATCGCGGGGGCTTGGTTGATTGGGCGAAGCTAAGGCTGCTCCTCATTGCGTCGCTCCCGACCGCTCTTGTTGGCGGGTTCATCGTTCTTGACGAAGGTCTGTATAACGTCGCGACCGGAGTGGTTCTTCTCGCTGCTGCGGCTATCCTTCCCTTCCGTCGTCCTAAGGCTGACGAGCCGGATCGACTGACGCCGGTATGGGGCGCGGGCGCAGTAGGCGCGGGTGTCGGCCTTGTCTCCGGGCTAACTGGCGTCGGCGGAGGGGTCTTTCTCGCGCCCATCTTGGTCGCATTACAATGGGCGTCACCCAAGCAGACAGCGGCGCTGTCAGCGCCGTTTATTCTCGCGAATTCGGCGGTCGGATTGATCGGGGCTGTTTATGCGGGCCAAATGCCTACCAGCGACACATGGCTTTACGCATTAGCAGCGCTGGCTGGCGCCATGATCGGGACGACGATAGGTCTGCGGTGGCTATCGCAAACCGCTACCAGATATGTTTTGGCCTTCATCCTGGCCGCGGCGGGTATTCAACTGCTGTTCTTCACCGGTCACGAGTCGTTCGGATAAAAATTCAAAAACTACTGGCCTTGCGGCTGCGACGATCTCGCCCCGGCATCTCAAGATGCAATGGTAAAGGCGGCACGAGTCACGCGAGGCCGTTTGGAATCGAGGCCTAGGACACTTTGCCGCACGCGACCCAACTGATGGGTGTGACACCCATCATAGATGCTGCATTGAAATTCTGCGATCCTGAATTTGATATTAACGATTTCTTTGGAATGCGCTGATCCCAGCCGAACGACACTGGACCAGGAATAGCCCGCCTCACGGTCCAAAATTGATTGCCTTGCACCTTGGAAATTAGCCGGTCTCGACCGGCGCACCCCACGAGGACGCAAACCATGGCCAATACCGCACCGGTCGTCACGATTGGCAACCACAGCCTGTTGTCCAATCACTGGCAAAAAATACAGCCATGGCTCACTTATTCCGACGCCGATGGCAATTCCGCGGTCAGCTATCAGTTCTTCGACAGCGGTACGTCCGCGACCAGCGGCTACTTCTGGACTCCAACCAATTCCCACTGGGACGCCAACACCGTCATCGACGTCGCGGCGTCTGACCTCTCCGAGGTGTGGTTGCGTTCCGGTTCGGTCAGCGGCTCGGAAACGCTGTGGGCACGTGCCTTCGACGGGACTGCCTGGAGTACCTGGACGTCGTTCACCTTCACGACGATTCCGAACAGTACGCCGGTTGCCACGATCAGCGACCAATCGCTGCATATCAACACATGGGTGCAAGCCACGGATTGGCTGAATTACACCGACGCCAACGGGGATGCCGCCACCAAATACCAATTCTGGGACAGCGGCACGTCCGCAACCAGCGGCTACTTCTGGACTCCAACCAATTCCCACTGGGACGCCAACACGACGATCGAGGTATCGGCGGCCGAGCTGGCCGATGTCTGGATCCGCGGCGGTTCGACGACCGGCTCCGAGACGCTGTGGGTCAGAGCGTTCGACGGATCGGACTGGGGCAACTGGGACAGCTTCACGTTGACGTCAACGAACTCGACCCCCGTCGCGACGATCGGCGATCATTCCACGCACATCGATCAGTGGGTCACCATCAGCAGCTGGCTGACGGCGACGGATGCCGATCATGATGCGATCACGAAGTACCAGTTCTGGGACAGCGGCACGTCTGCCACCAGCGGCTACTTCTGGACTCCAACCAATTCCCACTGGGACGCCAACACGACGATCGAAGTCTCGGCGGCCGACTTGGCCGACGTCTGGGTGCGAGGCGGCTCGACGACCGGTTCCGAGACGATGTGGGTCAGAGCATTCGACGGAACGGGCTGGGGCAACTGGGACAGCTTCACGTTGACGTCGACGCCGAACACGGCTCCGGTCGCGACCGTCAACGACCAGTCGCTGCACGTCAATCAATGGATCAAACCGCAGGGCTGGCTCACTGCCACCGATGCCGAAGGTGACACGATCACCAAATACCAGTTCTGGGACGGCGGCGCGGGGACGACCAGCGCCTATTTCTGGACGCCCGACAATTCCCACTGGGCTGCCAACACGACGATCGACGTTTCAGCATCCGATCTGGCCAATCTGTGGATTCAAGGCGGCTCGACCACCGGTTCCGAGACGATGTGGGTGAGGGCATTCGACGGTGCCGCCTGGAGCAATTGGGACAGCTTTACTCTGACGTCGACCAATACGGCTCCGACCGCGACGATCAACGATCATACCCTGAACGCCGCGCAATGGGCGCAGCTCGTCAACTGGACGACGGCATCCGACGCTGACGGCGATGCGATCACCAAATACCAGTTCTGGGACGGTGGCTCGGCCGCCAACAGCGCCTATTTCTGGACGCCGGCCAATTCACACTGGGCAGCCAACACGGTGATCGACGTTCCGGCGTCCGATCTGTCCAGCATCTGGGTGCAAGGCGGCACCGCCGGCGGCTCCGAGACCATGTGGGTCAGGGCGTTCGACGGCACCGCCTGGAGCAATTGGGACAGCTTTACCCTGACGTCGCTGCCAAACCACGCACCCGATGCCTCGGTCAGCAATCAGACCTTGCACATCAATGAGTGGAGCCAGGTCAGCAATTTGTTGTCCTATTCCGACGTCGACGGAAATCCCGCGGCCGCATACCAGTTTTGGGATGGCGGCAGCAACGCCAACAGCGGCTATTTCTGGACCTCTGCGAACTCCCATTGGGCAGCCAGCACCGTGATCGACGTCAATGCCGCCGACCTCGATGACATCTGGATGCGTGGCGGCGCCACCACCGGCACTGACAGCATGTATGTGCGAGCGTACGATGGCATTGACTGGGGTGCGTGGCACGCGTTCACGCTCTCGACCATCGTCTAGCTGGCCCGGCTTGCCGCGATTTCGGTCCACCTCTCCCCCTCGGGGAGAGGTCGGATTGTGCCTGGCGATGCGAAGCATCGTCCGGTGCAATCCGGGTGAGGGCTCTCTCGATAGACCGTAACCCCTCACTCGATTTGCTGCGCAAATCGACCTCTCCCAAGGGATCTCCCAAGGGAGAGGTGAACCTTCGACGCGGTTTACAGCTCAACCTAATCTCATCGTGCTCTAGCTTGGCGTGAAGATCACCTTGCCCTTGAATGCCGACGCCTGCGCGATCGCCTGCGAAAAATCCTCCAGGCGATAAGTCCCCACGACCGGCGCGCTGATCGCGCCCGATGCGACCATCGGCACCAGATGGTCGTACATTCCGGCCAATGCCTGATCGGTCGCGGTCTTGCCCCAATGGCCGAGCCAGAAGCCGCGCACCGACACCTCGTTGAAGATCACGCTCAAGGCCGAGCCGGAGAACGGCTGGCCGCTCATCGCGCTGTAGATCACCAGCACGCCCTTTGACGCGAGGCAGTTCATCAGGTTCAAGGCGGATGAACCGCCGACGACGTCAAGCGCCAGCTGGATCGGCGCCCGACCCGTTTCCCTGGCGACGCGCTTGGCGAGATCCGGCCCGTCGAGCAGCACGATATCGCCGCCGATCGCCTTGACCTCATCCACGACCTCCTCGCGCCGGACGATGTTGACGGTCTTGAGCCCGAGCGATCTGGCGATTGCGATCACCGCGCGGGCCGTCGCCGAGTTGGCGCCGTTCTGGATCACCCAGCCGCCGGGCGCGACTTTCACGAAATCGGTCAGCAGCAAATAGGCGGTGGCCGGGTTGACCCCGATCATGGAGAGCTGCCGGACATCCGCATTCTCGGGCAGCGGACGCTGCCATGACGCCGTGAATTTGACCCGCTCGGTCCAGGTCGGGACTGTGAACGGAATCAGCGTGCGGTCGCCTTCCTTCAGGTTCCTCACCTGTGATCCTCTGGCGACGACCCTTCCAACGCCCTCGATCCCGAGCGTGGCCGGCGGCGACGGCAGATAGCCGTATCGCCCGGCGATGATCATGAAATCCGAATTGTTGATCGGCGCGGCCTCCACCGCGACCACAACCTCGTCGGGGCCGGGGCTGCCCACGTCCGGCACCTCATTGAGCTTGACCACCTCCGCAGCACGTCCGAACGCAACGACCTGAACAGCTTTCATGGCGTGACCTCCCGATTTCATTATGTACTTCTAAGTACAGAATAGAGATTACGTCAATAGCCGGGCCTGCCTTCACGGCAAGGTGAAGGCTTCACATCCGACGCGAGAGTACATAAAAGACGGATATGGCAAGGCCGCGCAGCTTCGATCCGGACGATGTCCTGGAAATCGCCCGCCAGATGTTCTGGCGGAAGGGCTTTCAGGCGACTTCGCTCGACGAGATCACGGCGGCGAGCGGCGTCGCGAAGCCCAGCCTCTACGCGGCGTTCGGCGACAAGAACGCGTTGTTCCTGAAGGTGCTGGACCGCTATCACGACGGCATCCTCGGCTGGGCCGAGCGCGTGCTGGCGCAGCCGGGGCCCGCACGGGACATCATCAAGCAGTGGCTCACCGGCTTCATTCCCTATTGCTCGGGCGAGAAGGGACAGCGCGGCTGCCTGTCGATCAACTCCGCGACCGATGGCTCGCTCGACCAGGTCGAACTCCGCAAGAGCATCGAGCGCTACAACCGGCGGCTTGAAGAGCTGCTGCGCACACGGCTGCGCACCGATCGCGCCCAGTTCAGCAAAAGCTTCGACCCTGACGTGACCGCCCACACCATCATGGTGGTGCATGCCGGCCTGCTGGCGCTCGCGCACCAGAGGCCGGATTCGAAGCAGGTGAAGGCCGTGATCGACCAGGTGATGAGCCTGCTCGCCTGAGCTGGCCAGCCCCCGGCCTTCCGGCAGCCCCCCGCGCGCCTCTCACGAATGTGATTAAATGACGATCATCATATGATTGATGTCCTGATCCCGATGACCATGTCCGGGTTGGCTGTCATGGGCTTTCCGGATTTGAGGATCAGATGAACAAACGGTTTTGGCGTGCGACGCTCGTTGCAGTCACAGCCCTGCTGGCGAAGCCGGCGATCGGCACGGCACAGGCCCATGACCACCAGCAACCCGAGTTGAACGGCTGGTATGAGAGCCTGCGCAGCGTCAAGGGACCCTGCTGCGACGGCAGCGACGCGAAGCGTGTCGATGACGCCGATTGGGACACCAGGGACGGCCACTATCGTGTCCGCCTCGAGGGTGAGTGGGTCGACGTTCCCGATGACGCCGTCGTCGCCGGACCGAACCGCGCCGGCCGCACCATGGTCTGGCCGTATTACCTGGACGGACATCCGAGGCCACGCTGCTTCATGCCGGGCAGCATGGGCTGAGCATGATGAAGTCAGTTCGATCAATCTCACGACGCACTGACTCCACCTCTCCCGCTTGCGGGGGAGGTCGCATCGCATCAAAGATGCGATGCGGGTGGGGGCTTTCTCCGCAGCGTGACTCGCGGAGAGAGCCCCCACCCCAACCCTCCCCCGCAAGCACAGGGGAATCGCATATGCCCCTTCGGCGGCTGCGGAGGTAACTCGGCCTCGTGGTTCGAGACGCGCCGCAAGCGGCGCTCCTCACCATGAGGGTCTACTATTGTGCCGCAAAACAAGATCCTCATCCTGAGGAGCCCGCCGAAGGCGGGCGTCTCGAAGGATGGCCGCGAGGACACTGCCCGACAGATTTCTTTCCATATGCGATTGCCCTGCCCGCAAGCGGGAGAGGGGGCGCACCACCTTGCGATTGCCATTCAACCTCATCTCTTAGGCGATCAAGTTGCGCAGGCCGGCGTCCTGCGGCACGGCTGATCAGAGATCAAGCTGGATCCGATCCTCGCCGTCGGCCGCCCCCTTCGCCGGCACCGCGCAGCAGATCAGCACCTCGTCGTCGGCCACCTCTGCAGTGGGCTGCTTCACATAGGTCACGGCACCTGCCAGCAATCTGGTTCGGCAGGTTCCGCAATTGCCTTCCCGGCAGCTGAAGGCGGGGCTGAGGCCGCGCGCTTCCGCCAGTTCGAGCAGCGTCCCCGCCTCCGGCGTCCAGCGCGCCTCCTTCAGCGATGTGGTGAAGGCGACCGGGATCGGCGTCGTCGCCCGTGGCCGGCGCGGCGGCGCTGCAGTGACGAGGTCGGGCTTCCGGACCAGCGATGAAGGACCGAAGGCTTCGGCGTGAACCCTGCCGTCGGCAATGTTGTAGCCGCGCAGGGCGTCGTAGAGCGATTGGGTGAACTGCGGCGGCCCGCACAGATAGAAGTCATAGTCGTTGAACGGCAGGACGCGCGACAACAGCGCCATGTCGATCCGTCCCGCAGCGTCGTAGTCTGTGCCCTGCTCGGCGCCGTCGACATCGCCGAGGACGCGGATGATCCGCACCGCGCCGCCGGCGGCATCCACCAGCTGCTGCAATTCATCGCCGAACGCGCGGTCCCGTTTCGCATGCGCGGCCTGGATCAGGGTCGTCGGCCGGATGCCACGGGTGCGCAGCCCTTCATAGACCACGTGGCGCAGCATCGCGAGCAGCGGCGTGATGCCGACGCCGCCGGCGAGCAGCACCGCGGGACGCTTCTCGCGCGCATCGATCGTGAAGCCACCAGCCGGCGCGCGCGCTTCGATGATGTCGCCGACATGGATGGTGTCGTGGAGATGCTGCGATACGACGCCGTCGCGCTTCACGCTGATGCGGTACATGTCGTCCGACGGCGCGACCGACAGCGTGTAGGTGCGGATGACTGGCTTGTCGATACCGGGCAACGAGAGACGGATCGGCAAATGCTGTCCCGCCTGGTGCGGAAGCAGCCCCGCGCCGTCGTCCGGCTGCAAATGAAACGAACGGATCGATCGGCTCTCGTCGACGATCCCAGTGACCTTGAACGGCCGCCACTGCGCGGCGCGCTCGGCCGCGCGGATCCGCTCGGCGGCCTGCACCCAGTCGCCGGTCATCAGCGAATTCGGCGACCAGCCTTCGGCCCGGAACGCCCAGCGCAGCGGCAGCGCGCCGCGCCTGCGCACCACACGGCGGGCACGGAAACTCCAGAGCCGCTCGGCGCCCTGAAACGCCGCGATCTCCGGCGAGTCCAGCATCACCTCGGCATCGCCGCTCAGTTGCAGCAAGTCGCCGGTTTCGAAATCGACGAACACCAGCCCGGCCTTGCCGTTGACCAGGATGTTGCCGAGCGTGTTGAAGAACAGGTTGCCGGCGAAATCGGGGATCGTCAGCGTGCCGTCGTCGGCGACGCGGACGAAGCCCGCGCGGCCGCCGCGATGCGAGACGTCGACCTGGCGACGGTCCTCACGTTCGGCATAGGACGCCACGAAGAACGTGTCGGCCGCCTTGATCGTGTCGCGCGCGGCCTGATCGAGCGTCGTGCTCGCCTCGATCTCTCCCGCAAAAGGTTCATCCGGCGCGCGCACGAAGGCAAAATCGCGAAGCTGGATGTATTGCGCGCAATTGCCGAAGCTCTGATCGAGCTCGAAGCTGAGCGCCTTGCCTGATGCCGCGCGCAGCAGCCCGTTCGCACGGTTGCGGCGCCGCGTGTGCAGTTCGATTCCGAGCAGTCCGATCGCATCGCCCTCGCGCATGCCTTCGCTGACGGGATCGCTGCCGTCAGGCCGCGCATCGATCTCGAGGCTGCGCGGCGTCGGCGAGGAGATGAAGCCGGGCTTGCCGGTCAGCAGCGAGGCCCAGGCGTCGCCGCTTCGGTCCACGCTGCCGACGACGATGAAGGGAATCTGCGCGAAGAAATCGCGGTGCTGGTCGGGCATGAAGTCGCGCACCGCGCGCTGGCCGACGGCCTCCATGTTCTCGGCGACGCCGACCTGCTGCTGGATCGCCTTTTCGCCGGCATGCCAGGTCGCGAGCTTGCTCTTGGTTCGTCTGTCGCTCATCGTACCGCCCTCCCCTTCGGGGTTGGACGGGCGCGCCGACGGCACGCCCGGTCAGCAGGTCACGCGGCCGCAAGACCGACAGGGGTCTTGGCGAAGGCCACGAAGCCCGGCAGCGCCTCGATCCGGCGCAGCCACGCGTTGACGCGCGCATAGGCGGAGAGATCGACATTGCCTTCGGGCGCACTCGACAGATAGCTGTAGAGCGCGACGTCTGCGATTGTCGGCGCGGTACCGACCAGCCAGTCGCGACCGGCGAGATGGGCCTCGAGCCGCTTCAGCAGGACATGCGCCCGCGCGATCACGTCGTCCGGATTGTGCTTTGCGCCGAACACGGTGATGAGGCGTGCCGCTGCGGGCCCAAACGCGAGATCGCCGGCAGCAACCGACAGCCAGCGCTGGACCGCGGCAGCGCCCTTTGCATCCTGCGGCAGCCAGTCGGTGCGGCCGAGCTTGGTCGCGAGATAGACCAGGATCGCGTTGGAGTCGGAGATGATGACGTCGTCATCGTCCAGCACCGGCACCTGGCCGAACGGGTTGAGCACGAGAAATTCCGGCCGCTTCTGCGCGGCGGACTTGAGGTCGACGTCAACCAGTTCGTGCG
Source organism: Bradyrhizobium sp. Mp19 (assembly GCF_029952935.1). Lineage (NCBI taxonomy): Bacteria > Pseudomonadati > Pseudomonadota > Alphaproteobacteria > Hyphomicrobiales > Nitrobacteraceae > Bradyrhizobium > Bradyrhizobium sp. Mp19. The sequence continues at coordinate 36,557 of NZ_JASAUT010000019.1, forward strand.
GAATTCCCAGCAGGGACAAAAACAGCCGCGCGCGATGCGCGTGGCCGGAGAGAGCGAAGTGATAGAGCTTCATGTGCCGTTCCTGATGGTGGTGGACGGGTTCATTCCCGACCGCGACCCCAAGGTGGCCCATTGCAGCCGTTATTATAATTGCCGTCGACGGCACTTCATTATTGCATAAATCGCAATAACGTTATTTGCGTCATGGCCGGGATTGTCCTGCCATGACGAGGCCCGCGGCGGCGCTCACGGTCGCGCGAAATGCGCAAACGCGCCGCCTTAAATCTCGACGATCACGTAATTGTCTTCGATATGCACCGGGAACGTCTCGGCGACATACGGCCCCTTCTGCAACTCGGCGCCGCTCTCGACCGCGACCGGATAGGAGCGGATCCTGAACCGCTTGGGATCGAACCAGGACTGCCCGTTGCGCATGTCGAATTCCCAGCCGTGCCACGGACAGCGCAGCATCTCGCCGACGCGGTCGCGCTGATAGATGCCGGGCTCCGGCGAGGTCAGGCGCGCGACGCAGGCCGCCTTCTCCAGCGGCGCGCCTTCATGCGGACAGCGATTGAGCAGCGCGAAGAACTCGCCATTGACGTGGAACACGACGATGTCGCGGCCCTCGAGGCCGAACACCTTGTTGCCGCCGGCCGGAATCTCACTGGTGCGCGCGACGATGTGACGGGTCATCGGAATCCTGGAAGACAGTGAGATTAGGTCGGATAGCGACCGCGGTGCGCTCCCTCGCCCCGTTCTTACGGGGAGAGGGTTGGGGTGAGGGGCGATCTCCGCGGATACGGTGACAGATGAGATTGCGGAGGCTCCCCCTCACCCGGAATGCATCTAACGATGCATTCCGACCTCTCCCCGCACGCGGGGCGAGGTGAACCGGAGTCTGCGGCTCGGTTCGAAGCGAGGACATCTCAATCCTAAAACTTGTAAACCGCGCGGGCGTTGCTGTTGAAGATATTGCGACGCTCGGCGTCCGTCAGCGGTGTTTTGAAGGCGTAGCGCGCGTCGTCATAGTCCCAGTGCGGATAGTCCGACGAGAACAGCAGCCGGTCGATGCCGACCCATTCGATCAGCTGACGCAGGTGCCTTGCTTCATCCGGCTCGTCGATCGGCTGGGTCGTGAACCAGAAATGCTGCTTCACATATTCGCTCGGCCTGCGCTTCAGATGCGGCACCTCGCTGCGGAAGCGTTCGAAGTGCTGATCCATCCGCCACATCGTCGCGGGGATCCAGCCGAAGCCGCCCTCGATGAACACGATCTTCAATTTCGGGAAGCGCTCGGGAACACCCTCCAGCACCAGGCTGGTGAGATTCGAGGCCACCGTGTGCGCGTTCGACTGATGCTCCTCGCAATAATAGGACGGCCAGCCGCCGCCGGTCGGCGCATGCCCGCCATAGCCGCCGACATGGATTCCGAGCGGCAGATCGAGCTCCTGCGCGCGTTCATAGATCGGCCAGTAGCGGCGGCGGCCGAGCGGCTCGTTGGCACGCGGCGAGACGTTGATCTGGATGTATTCGCCTGATCTGGCGCAGCGCTCGATCTCGGCGAGGCCGAGGTCGGAGCCATCCTGCCCGACCAGGATCGAGGCCTTCAGGCGCGGATCGCGATGCGCCCAGAACGCCAGTTGCCAGTCGTTGATGGCGCGCTGGATCGCGGCGCCGAATTCCAGATTCTGCTGCGAGAAGATGAAGAGATCGAGCACCTGCAAAATCCCGAACTCGACGTCGAAGGGATCGAGATGCTGCTTGCGCATGAAATCGAGATCGGAGCCGGGCACGCCGCCCGTCGGCGGCCAGGCATCGCGCCGCGCGATCAGCGGCGAGGAGCGCGGATACGGCGTGGTGCCGATATAGGGCGTGCGCAGATGGCTGCCATATTCCTTCAGATGCTGCTGCCAGCGCTTTGGCAGGAACTCGTTGAGGTCGCTGTGCGCGTGAATGCTCGGATGGATGTCGCAATCGATGATTCTGAGCCGCGACGCGGCGGTCTTCTCCTGGTCGAGCATCGGGCGGTCGATGACGTCACTCATGCGATCCTCCTTTGAATTTGGTCAGGCGTCGAGCTTCAGACGCGGGAACGTTTCAATCGGATTGTCCTCGCACATCCGCTTGACGATGCTGTCAGGCAGATATCGCGGAACCGGATCGTCGCCGTCGAACTGCCAATGCGGATAGTCGGACGCGAACAGGAACATCTTGTCGGAGCCGATCTGGTCGATGATGTCAGCGACGCCGGTTGCATCCAGCGGCGCGTCGAACGGCTGCATGGTGACGCGGAAATGGTCGCGGATGATCGCGGCCGGCTCGCGCTCCACCCAAGGCACCTCGACACGCACGCCGCGCCAGGTCTTGTTGGCGCGCCACATGAAGGCCGGCAGCCAGCTGACGCCTGACTCCATCAGCACGACGGTCAATCCCGGATACTTCCCGAACACGCCCTCATAGATCAGGCTCAGCGTCTGCGCCTGGAACGCCTGCGCTTCGGCGAGATAATATTCGTAGCGGTAGGACGGCCAGCCGATCGAGCTCGGCGCGCCGCGGTAGGCACTGCCGGCGTGGATCGCGATCGGCAGCCTGTATTTCTCGGCGGCCTGATAGATCGGCCAGTAATGCCGCCGGCCGAGCAGCGTCTCGCCTTGCGAGGGCACCAGCACCGAGACGAAGCGATTGTCGCCGGCCCTGCGCTCGATCTCCTCGACCGCAAGGTCCGGCGCCTGGATCGGCACCACGATCGAGGCGCGCAGCCGCGTGTCCCTGGCAAGCCACTCGGCCGCGATCCAGTCGTTGATCGCCTTGCAGAAGTCCGCCGCCATGTAGGAATCGAACACCGCCTGCGCGCCATAGACGACATTGCAGATCGCGTGGCTGGCGCCGAGCTGGTCGAATGCGCCGCGCTGCACCATGGCGAGATCGCTGCCGGGCTTGCTGCCGTCGGCCGGCCGCCAGTCGGCGCGGCCGGACAGCGGCATCGACGGCGGATAGGAATTGAGGTCGAGCCCGTCGATGGCACGGCTGACGACCTGTTCCTTCCAGTGATCGCTCAGATAGGGCAGCAGCGTAGTGCGCGTTCCCCCCACCGCGGGATGGATGTCGCAGTCGATGCGCGTGGCCGCCATGGCGTTCCCCGGATTGATCTTCTTGTCGTCATTGTTGGCGGCATCGCTGCCACGGATCGGACTGTGCCGCCGATGGCGCGATCGTGCAAGCGGGTCCACGCGGGGCCGCCCTGCCCTGTGCGCATCCGCGCCTCACGCGAAGTTGCGGGATCGCGTGTGAATGGCATCACCCCTTGAGGTCACGAGACATGGTAGCGATTCCGCGCCGCGGAAAGCGCAGATACAGGAGACGGGAATGAGACTGGGCCGACTGACGATCCTCGCATGTTCATTGTCGCTGGCCGCGTCAACCGCATGGGCCGCGCCTGCGACCACCTCGGGCTCGGTCGCGCTGGCGCTCGCCGGCGTCGTGGCGCCCTATTCGCAGCTGCCGGCCAAGGAGAAGAAGGCGGTCGCCGCGTTCTTTGGCGGCGACAGCAATGTCCCCATTGCCAGCAAGATCACCGTCAACGCCGACAAGGTCGTCTGCCGCGCCAGCAATGTCGACATCACCTCGCGCTCCTGCGAACTGAGCTTCGGCGGCAACGCCCGTACCGTGAAGGGACGCGAGGCCAACGCGATCTTCGCGACCGTGGCGCTGGCCGGCGTGCCGCCCGACGGCGCCGCGGGCACGATCTACGAGGCGCTGTCGAAACTGTCCTGCACGCTCGATCCAACAGTGATCAAGGACAAGGCCGGCGGCGGCGCCGACTGCAGCTTCGAGCCGGGAAACTAGTCCACGCTCAGACTGCCTGCACGACGACGCCCAGCCTCGCAGCCACGCGGCGCGCGGTCTCCTCCCGCTGCGCCGTGATCGCGCGCACGGCTTCCCGGGCCTGTTGAAGGATGGCGGGCGGTGCCGTCTCCGGCGTGCCGCTGTCGAACGGTGGCTCCGGTGCATAGGCCATATAAAGCTGGATCGACCGCGCGGCATCGTCGCCACGCAATTCAGCGGCCAGCCGCAACGCTCCGTCGATGCCTGAGGTCACGCCGGCGGCAAAGATGTAGCTGCCATCGATCACCACGCGCTCATTGACGGGAACAGCGCCGAAGAACGGCAACAGATGCAGCGAGGCCCAATGCGTCGTCGCCCTGCGTCCCTTCAACAGGCCGGCCGCTCCGCACAGCAGGGCGCCGGTACAGACCGAGAAGATGCGGCATCCGCCCGCCGCCTGCCGGCTGATCCAGCCGAGCACCTCCGCATCTTCCATCAGGGCTTCCTGACCGAACCCGCCGGGCACATGCAGCACATCGAGCGGCGGCGCATCGGCCAGCGTCGCATCCGGTGTCAGTTGCAATCCCTTGAGGTCCCGCACCGGCGCCATGGTCCTGGCATAGATGCGGCAGGTCGAATTCGGAATCCGCGACAGCACCTCGAACGGCCCGGTCAAATCGATTTGATCGACGCCTTCGAACAGCAGCGAGCCGATCCGCAGATGAACATCGTGAGCAATCATCGAACTTCCCTTGAACTTTCCTTGCGCTATGGACAAAGCGAATCTAGCGCGGCAGGTTTCGGCGATGACGCCAACCAGCCCACGTTTTTCGCCAAACCGCCGCTCGATCGAAGTGCTGGCCTATCCGGCGGTGCAGTTGCTCGACGTCACCGGGCCATTGCAGGTGTTCGCATCCGCCAATGCGTTGGCCGCCAAGGCAGGCAACGCGGAGCCTTATGACGTCCGCGTCGTTGCCAAGGCTGGCCCGAACGTCGAGTCGTCCGCAGGCGTCGGGCTCGCGGTGCATCCACTGCCCGCCATCGACACCGCGGTCGACACGCTGGTGATTCCGGGCGGCGATGGCGTCGACGCGGCGGCGAACGATCGCATGCTGGTTGACTGGGTGTGCAAGCGCGCCGGGCAAGCACGCCGCACCGCGTCGGTCTGCACCGGCGCGTTCCTGCTCGCCGCATCCGGCGCCCTCGATGGCCGCCGCGCCGTGACCCATTGGCAATTTTGCGCAGAGCTCGCCGAGCGCTTTCCCGATGTCCGCGTCGAGCCCGATCCGATCTTCGTGCGCGACGGTTCGTTCTGGACGTCGGCCGGCGTCACCTCCGGCATCGATCTGGCGCTGGCGCTGGTGGAGGAGGATCTCGGCCGCACGGCGGCGCTTGCCGTCGCCCGCTATCTCGTGGTGTTTTTCAAGCGGCCGGGCGGACAGGCGCAATTCAGCGAAATCCTGTCGCTACAGGCAACCGACGACAGGTTCAGCGCGCTGCACGACTGGATCAGCAACCATCTGGCCGGCGACCTCTCGCTGTCGACGCTGGCGAAACAGGCCGGCATGAGCGAGCGCAGCTTCAGCCGCCATTACGCTGAAGCGACCCGCCTGACGCCGGCGCGCGCGATCGAGCGGCTCCGGGTCGAGGGCGCGCGGCATCTGCTGTCGGAAACGCGCCTGCCGATCAAGCGCATCTCGCAGCGCTGCGGCTTCGGGTCCGAGGAGACGATGCGCCGCAGCTTCCTGCGCCTGCTGTCGACCACGCCGCAGGACTACCGCGCCAGATTTGCGGTCTAGGACATGAAGCTATTTGCGGTCGGCACGCAGTGAAAGACGCTGAAGCGCGATCGCCTCAGCCGTTCCAGGCATGATCCTGCAATCCCGCCTCCAACGGCGGATTGGTGACGCTGCCGGTGTAGTTGGTGATGGTCGACGCCGCCACGATGGTGATGACTTCGAGCACGAGGTCCTTGTAGAATCCGGCCGCCAGGAATCGTTCGATCTCCTCTTCGTCGAGCCGCCCGCGCTTTTCGATCAGCGACCGCGCCAGCGTCGAGAGCGCACCGAGTGTCTTGTCGGCAGGCGAGCGGCCGGCACGCATCGCATCGACATCGGCCGGATCGAGGCCAGCCTGCAAGCCGAGCGCGGAATGCAGCGCGACCGCCCAGGTGCAGCGATTGGTCACGGCATCGGTGAGCAGCACGGTCTGGATCTGCTGCTCGGTGAAGCTGCCGCCGTGAACCTTGTCGAAGATGCCGATGAAGCTCTGGATCAGCACGGGTGAGGTCGCCATCGCCGCCGCAAGGTTCGGGATCATGCCAAACCGCGCCTCGACCTCGCGCAAAGTAGGCCTTGAGGCTTCGGGGGCAGACTCGAGCGTATGGACAGGAAAACGCGCCATCGGAATTGCCTTTCGCGGTGTTGATTGAACCCGAAGCCGCCGGACGCAACTGAGCTGTTGCGATCGACGCGCCGGCATCAGGATTCGATGGGAGCTATCTAGCCGCGCCCTGACGCGTGCGTTCGCCAAACTCCCCACGTTCCGCGCCATCCAGGCGGCGGTGCGGGGCTCGCTGAGCTTCAGCTCCGTCCACTGTCATTGCGAGCGAAGCGAAGCAATCCATGTTTCCACGCAACGGATAGATGGATTGCTTCGTCGCTTCAGCGCAAAATTGCGCGCAATTTTGTCGCGAGCTCCTCGCAATGACGATTGCAAGTCCCGCTTAGACCCCGCCGCGGTCCTTCACCCGCCGCGTCACGATCCCGAGCAGGCGGCCGAGCGTGCCGCCGGCCGGGCCCTTCTTGCGCGCCAGCGCGAGCGGCGCGACGAGGCCCGTGGCGCGGTCGAGGCGAAGATACGACACGCCGGCGGTCTCGAGCCGCGCCATCGATTCCGGCACGATCGAAATGCCGAGCCCCGCCGCGACCAGGCTGAGCGTCGACACCATCCGCGTCGCCTCCTGCGCCACCTTCGGGCTGAAGCCCGCGGCGCGGCAGGCGGCGATGATGCTGTCGTAGAGGCCGGGCCCGGTCGGACGGCGGTAGAGGATCAGCGGCTCGTCCGCGAGCGAGGCCAGCGAAATCCGCCGCCGGGTGTCCTTGCGGGCGCGCGGATGATGGTCCGGCAATGCGACCACCATCTCCTCGTCGAGCAGATGCGTGATCGTGAGGGTCTCCAGCCGCTCGCTTGGCGCGCGCACGAATGCGGCATCGAGCCGATCGGCCTCGACGGCTTCGATCAGCTCGCCGGTCGAGGCCTCCTCGAGCGACAGCGTGATCGCCGGCGCGCGCTCGCGCATTTCGCGCATCACGCCGGTGACGAAGGGATGGAAAGCGGCCGAAGAGGTGAAGCCGATGGCCAGTTGGCCTTCCTGGCCCCGGCTCGCGCGGCGCGCGGCCTCCACGGCGAGGTCGGCGTCGCGCAGGATCGCGCGCGCCTTGCCGACGAAGGCACGGCCGGCGGCGGTCAGCTCGACCCCGCGCGGCTGCCGGCGAAACAGCGGCGCGCCGATCGCGGCTTCCAGCGCGCGGATCTGCTGGCTCAGCGGCGGCTGCTGGATGCCGAGCCGCGCGGCAGCGCGGGTGATATGGCCTTCCTCGGCCACCGCGACGGCATAGCGGAGATGGCGCAGTTCGATCATCACGCAATCCATATCGAAAAGATATGCGAATTCCAGTATCCATATATTGGATATTTGGCACGCGGCCAACTAGAGTCGTCGCAAAGAACAAATCGAACCGGAGCCGCCCCGCCGATGGACGCCATCCCCGCCGCGCAAACCACCAAGCATCACGCGCCTGATGTCGGCGAGTTGTTCACGGGCTTCTTCATCCTCGGACTGACCGGCTTCGGCGGCGTGCTGCCGCTGGCACGCCACATGATGGTGGAGAAGCGCGGCTGGCTCACCGGCGCGGAGTTCACCGACCTGCTCGGGCTGTGCCAGTTCCTGCCCGGCGGCAACATCATCAACATGTCGGTCGCGGTCGGGCTGAAGTTTCGCGGCATTCCCGGCGCGTTCGCGGCGATCCTCGGCCTGATCGCGGTGCCGACCGCGGTCGTGATCGGCCTCGGCGTGATCTATGGCCGCTTCGCCGACGACCCGGTCGTCCGTCATCTGTTCGGCGGTCTTGCTGCCGCCGCCGCCGGGCTGCTGATTTCCACAGCGATCAAGATCGCCTGGCCGCTGCGGCGCGATGTGCTCGGCCTGTTCATCGGCGCGCTTTGCGTGCTGGCGATCGCCGTGCTCCGCTTGCCGCTGCTGCCGACCCTGCTGACGCTGGCGCCGCTCAGCATCTTCCTAAGGTCGAGGCAGGCGTCATGAGCGCAACTCTCGTCACGCTCGCGCTGATCTTCGCCGAGCTCTCGCTGCTCGCCTTCGGCGGCGGCAACACCATCCTGCCGGAGATGCAGCGTCAGGTGGTCGACGTCCATCACTGGATGACGGCGCAGGAATTCGGTGCGCTGTTCGCGCTGGCGCAGGCAGCACCCGGGCCGAACATGATGGTGGTGCCGCTGGTCGGCTGGCATGTCGCGGGCTTCTCCGGCGTGCTGGTGACGTCGCTCGCCAAGTTCGGGCCGTCGTCGCTGGTGACAGGCTTCGCGCTTCGGCTCTGGGAACGCTTCAAGGACCGCCCCTGGCGCCGCACCGTGCAGGCCGGGCTGGTTCCGGTCACCGTCGGGCTCGTCACCGCCAGCGCCATCGTCATCACCCACGCATCGGCTTCGAGCTGGGGCACGATCCTGATCGCGGCAATGGTCGCGATCGCCACCACCACGACGCGCATCCATCCGCTTGTCGCGCTTGCCGCCGGCGCAGTGCTCGGCCTGTCCGGCATCGGACAGCCCTGACGTTCGGCCTGTTGCGGCGATGGCGCATCGTTCCACGCGGCCCGCGTGCGCGCTTTCGCCGCAATGGATGCCGCGTCGGCAGCGGCTATGTTGATGGTGCCATGATCGACACGCTCCGCATCGACACCCGTATTGCGCGCCGCGAATTGCGCGCCGGACGTTTGCACGCAGGCAATTAGCCGGCCGGCGATCGCACGCCGTCCGGATTCCTCGACGCCATCAAATCATTTCAGTCCGTCGCGTCGCGAGATATCCGCGCGCCGGCGCTCGTGCGCCTCCGATCAACCACAAAGATCAACCGACATGACCCGAACCATTCAGAGCAGCTTTACCGCCCCGGCATTGCCGCCGATCGTGATCACCGCGAGCGAGGCGCATCGCCTCAGCGCGCTGGCCGATTCCAGCATGGCGGTGTTTCCCCGCGTCGCCCAGTTCCTCGCACGCGAGACGGACCGCGCCCGGCTCGTCGCCGACGATGCCGATTTGCATGACGTGGTCCGCATGGGCTCGCTTGTGCGCTACCGCGACGACGAGACCGGCGACGTCAGGGAGGTCGTGCTCGTCTACCCGCACGAAGCCGACATCGCGCTGCGGCGCATCTCGGTGCTGACGCCGGTCGGCGCCGCGCTGATCGGATTGTCGGTCGGCCAGACGATCGATTTTCAGACGCCGAGCCACCAGACCCGTTCGGTGACGATTTTGGCCGTGGGGCATCAAGGCTAGCGGTCGCTTCGCGTTGGTGACTAACTTCTCGTAAGGGAGCCACTGGCGGAAGGGCTCCCTCCCCCCTTGCGGGGGTCCGAGGCGAGCGAAGCTCGCTCTCGAGGTTGGGGAGAGGGGTGCGACACGGCACGCTCTCTCCATTCAGTAGAGCACACACGACACGTAGCCGAGATTGCGCGCTGACTTCATTTCGATCATCTCGCCCGGAGCCACCCCTCTCCCCACCCTCTCCCGCAAGAGGAGAGGGAGCCTGACCGGCGTGCTCACCTCACATGCGCTATCGGAGCGCTGAGCGTGTAGCTCATGCCGCCTGATGACACTGCCCCATCTCGATCCCGTGCCGGCGCCCGCGCGCGATACCCTCCGCGATCGCCTTCACGACGATCTCGGCGTCGTCGGGGGAAAGATGGTCGAGCGGCTGCCAGGCGCGCATGATATCGCGTGCGCGATCGAGGTCGCCGTAGATTGCAAGGAGAGGAAGCGATTTGCTCGGCATGTCCGTTGCTCCCAACCGCAGCTGGGCGAGTCTATCTCATCTGGACAGGTCGAGCCATGCGTCCGGCAACCGCGATTGCACACATTGCAGATCGCCGATGCATGGCGAGGGCACGCATGCCCTCGCCAGCCCCATTCCGTCACTCCGCGCCGGAGCCGCCCTGCACGATCTTCTCGTTCAGCTTCTGATCGACGGTCTCGACCGTGCGGTCGATCTCGGTGCTCGGCGTGCCGAGCTGGTGCGAGATCAGCTTCACCAAGAGGTCGACGCGTTCGATGAACGGCGCGCCGGCGGCGACCGCGCGGGCCGCCGATGACGGCTTGAGCAGGCTTTCCGCGGCCTTGGCGTATTTCGCGAACGGCACCTGATCAGCGGGATCGGCGCCGAGCTTGCGCGCGATGGCGTCGACATGATCATAGATCGCCTGCGAGCGCTTGAGGTCGCCGTGCACGGCGTCGCGGATCGACTGCGGCTCCGTCGGCGTGATGCAGCGATAATTGCCGGTCAGCAGCATCGACCACTTCGCCAGCGGCACGAACAGCGAATCGAACACCTTCAGCTTCACCGGAACGTCCTGGCCGTCGAGCGTCACCGCGTCGATGTCGGCTTCGAGCTCGCGCAGCACCTTGTTGTGCTTGTCGTCGGCGAAGGCGGAGGCCTTGAAGTTGGTCGGCAGGCCGACATGCAGCACGTTGGCCTTCTCCTCCGGCGGACGGAAGGCCTGCGGATCGGGCGAGCAGAGCGTGACGAGGCCCGGCTCGAAGCGCTCCCACACCTGCGCGTTGGTGTAGGCCTCCTCGAGGTCCATGCCGGCGAGCGCGGGAATCCGCTTCAGATACGGCAAGGGCGGCATGTTCATGATCGACAGGCAGGGCAGCTTCGCCGCCGCGATCTTGATCATCAGCACGCGAACCGTGTGGTTGGTGTATTGCGGCTCCTGCATCGCAAGGCCGACCATGTCGTAGCGCGACACGTCGACATCGGCGGGCGTGACGGCATCGAGCTTGCCCGGCAAATCGCGCGAGAAGATCGAGCGGTGCTCCTTCTCGTCGCGCAGCTTGATCCGCACCTCGGTGCCTTCGCGGTTGATCAGGTCGGCGGTGTTCTTGCGGCACACCAGGGACACGTTGTGACCCGCCATCAGCAGCTTGGTCCCCAGCAGAGAGCCGTAGGAAGCTCCCAAAATCAGAATGTTGCGCGCCATGCTCTCTCCAATAGCCCTCCTCACGAAAGGCTTGCTCTCCAAAATCCTGTCCGAAGCTGCTGCCGAACCGATGCCCGGTCGATGTTGGCCGCCCCGCACCCACGGGCCGACGGTCGCCACATCACCAGACAATCAAGACCCGCTGGTGTATGGTATGCCACCGTCTATCGCAGATCGACAAGCGGCTGCCAAGGGGATTATCTCGCGTGCGGATTTTCGTTCCGCGATCAGGAAGGGCATTCGAGCTTGCAAGTCGCCGCCGACCCGACGGATCGGGCTGAAGAAATCCTCGTCTCAGCTTCCCGGCTGTTTGCCCGTCACTCCTATGCCAACGTGACGATGGAGCAGGTCGCAGCATCGGTGCAGGCCGTACCGGGCGCGCTGTACCACTATTTCCGCGACAAGGAAGATCTCATCTTCCACTGCTATCTGCGCGGCCTTGCAATCTATCGGCACGAAATCGAGGCGGCGGCCGAGCCCGGCATCGACGGGCTCGAGATCATCAGGCGCTTCGTGCGCGGCAGGCTGCGCCCCGAAGGCCAGCGCATGATCCTGTTCAGCGATATCGATGCGCTGGCCGCGCCCTACAGCAGCGAGGTCCATGCCAAGCGTTGGCAGAACGCCGCGCTGCTGGCGGACATCCTCGATCGGGGCGTGGCGGACGGCTCGATGGCCTGCGACGAGCCGCTGCTCACGGCGGTGGCGCTGATCTCCATCCTGGATTGGGTTCCGTTCTGGCTATCCGAACGCGACTACTACACGCGGCAACAGGCGATCGATGCCATCGACGACATCATCACGCACGGAGTCTATCGGCGCGAGATCGCGCTTCCCAAAATGCCCGAGGCGCTCAGCCTCGCCCCGTTCCTCGAGGCTCGCACAGCGCTGAACAAGCGGGCCGCAAAGTTCGACCGGATGCTGTCGATTGCCTCCGACAGTTTCAATCGCAGGGGCGCGTCGGGTACGTCGCTCGAGAGCATCGCCGTGGATGCGGGCATGACCCGCGCCGGCATCTACTATCACTTCAGCGAAAAGGAGAGCCTGCTGCTGGCCTGCCTGCGACGCGGGCTCGCCGGCGAGGTCAGCATTCGCGAGCATCTGCAAGAGCACAGCCTTGGGGCATTCGATCATATCGTGCAGCGAATCCGGTTGCTGTTGATGCTGCACGACACGCCCTGCGGCCCCAAGGCGACCTACCACAACATCAACTATCTCAACGACGCGGACCGGAAGGCCTATGTCGGAGACGTGCTGGCGACGATCCGGCAAGACCAGAACAGCTATCAGCGCTGGATCGACGAGGGCCGTTTCCGCCGCATCGATACCTATTTCGCAGAGCGCATTCTCACCGGAATGGGCCACTGGTATCCGGTCTGGTTCAAGACCAGGCGTGACTGGTCTCCAGCCGAGATCGCCGATCATTTCGCGCGGCTCTTCCTCGCCGGCCTCAAGCCGCGCCGACATCCGGGCTAGATCCGCCACGGTAGCGATCCAGTTTTCTCCTTCCCCCTGAAAGGGGGAAGGTCGGGATGGGGGTCAGCGGCAGGCGACGCTCCAAGTGGAGACAGCCGATCCCCACCCGCTTCGCTCTAACGAGCGAAGCGACCTCCCCTTTTCAAGGGGAGGTTTGGAGACGGACGACGCCGGTTCGGAACCGCGAATAAGCGTGAGCCCCATCCAAAAGTTTACCTGTAATTCAAAACAGCGCCCGATTCCGGGGACATATGGCCTATAACATCATAATACCTTCTGCTAAAACTTGACGCAGTATTCAAAGCGAAAGTTGCGAAGGCTCGGCGATTGGGGTTATGAGACGGCCTCGATCGCTAAAGATCAAGAAACACGAGCAAGGGAGAACGCAGGATGCATAGGCTGATCGTTGCCGCCGCGGCAGCGCTGACGGTGTTGGGAGGCGCGGCGTCCGCGCAGGAATCCATCAAGATCGGCTATATCGATCCGCTCTCCGGCGGCGGCGCCAGCGTTGGCGAAGGCGGCCTGAAAACGTTTCAGTATCTCGCCGACGAGTTGAACGCCAAGGGCGGCATCCTCGGCCACAAGGTCGAGATCGTCCCGCTCGACAACAAGACCAATCCGCAGGAAAGCCTGGTGCAGGCGCAGAAGGCGGTCGACGCCGGCGTCCACTACATCACCCAGGGCAACGGCTCGTCGGTCGGTGCGGCGCTGGAAGACTTCGTCACCAAGCACAATTCGCGCAACCCCGGCAAGGAAGTGCTCTACTTCAACTACGCCGCGGTCGATCCGGCGATGACCAACGAGAAGTGCAGCTACTGGCATTTCCGCTGGGATGCGAACTCGGACATCAAGATGGAAGCGCTGACCAACTACATGAAGGGCCAGCCGTCCATCAAGAAGGTCTATCTGATCAACATGGACTATTCGTTCGGCCAGTCGGTGCGATCAACGGCGCGCAAGATGCTGGGCGAAAAGCGGCCGGATATCCAGGTCGTCGGCGACGAGCTGCATCCGATGCTCAAGGTCACCGACTTCTCGCCCTACATCGCCAAGATCAAGGCGTCCGGCGCCGACACCGTCGTGACCGGCAACTGGGGCCAGGACTTCGCGCTGCTGCTGAAGGCGGCGGCTGACGCCGGCCTCAAGGTCAACTGGTACACCTATTATGCCGGCGGTGCCGGTGGACCGACCGCGATCAAGCAGGCCGGTCTCGAGAGCCAGGTGTTCCAGATCAGCGAAGGCGTCCCGAACTCCGGCAACAAGGCGGCGATGGATTTCGAGAAGGACTTCCGCGCCAAGACCGGCATTTCCGTGTGGTATCCGCGCGCAGTCAACGAGATGCGGATGTTCAAGGCGGCCGCCGAGAAGGCCAATTCGATCGATCCGGTGAAGGTCGCGGCCGCGCTCGAAGGCATGAAGTTCGAAGTGTTCGACGGCGGTGAGGGCTTCATCCGCAAGGACGACCACCAGTTCTTCCAGCCGATCTACATCTCCTCGTTCGGCTCGCTGGCCGACAAGACCAAGGAGCCGTTCGACGAGGAAAACACCGGCTGGGGCTGGCGCATCGTGTCGAAGATCGACACCGCGCAGACGATGCTTCCGACCACCTGCAACATGAAGCGGCCCTGATCGGCTGACTCAGTCATTCCGGGGCGATGCGCAAGCATCGAACCCGGAATCTCGAGATTCCGGGTCTGGTGCTTGCGCACCATCCCGGAATGACAAGCAGTTCATTTCAGCGACAGGTCTTTGATCACGTGAACCGTTCCAGTCTCAAGCGAGTGCGCCGTGGCTGAGCTGATCGTCATCTCGACGCTCAACGGCGTCCTGTTCGGCATGCTGCTGTTCCTGTTGTCCAGCGGGCTCACCGTCATCTTCAGCATGATGGGCGTGCTGAACTTCGCGCATGCCAGCTTCTACATGCTCGGCGCGTTTTTCGGCTTTCAGCTCACCCGCTGGATCGGATTCTGGCCGGCCCTGGTGCTGGCGCCGCTGCTGGTCGGCGCGGTCGGCATGGCGGTCGAGCGCTACGGTCTGCGCAACACCCACAAGCACGGCCATGTCGCCGAACTGCTGCTGACCTTCGGACTTGCGTTCGCGATCGAAGAGATCGTCTCGATGATCTGGGGCAAGAGCCCGGTCGACTACCGCGTTCCGGCGGCGCTCGACTTCCCCGCCTTCACCGTGTTCTCGACCAACTACCCGGCCTACAAGATCTTCATGCTTGTCGTGTCGGTCGTGATCTTCATCGCGCTGCTGGTCACCTTGAAGAGGACGCGCGTCGGCCTGATCGTGCAGGCCGCGCTGACCCATCCGAGCATGGTCGGCCATCTCGGCCACAATGTCGGCCGCGTGTTCATGCTGGTGTTCGGCGTCGGCAGCGCGCTCGCCGGCCTTGCCGGCGTCATCGCCGGCCCTTCGCTGGTGACACAGTCCGACATGGCCGCGCTGCTCGGCCCGATCCTGTTCGTCGTCATCGTGTTCGGCGGCCTCGGCTCGCTGCCCGGCGCCTTCATCGCTTCGCTCCTGATCGGCTTGATCCAGACCTTCGCGGTCGCGCTGAACGGGTCGCTCGCCAGCGTATTCGGCCCGCTCGATCCGAGCCTCGGTCCCTCGCCGCTCACCGACATCTGGAACGTCACGATCGCGCAGATCGCGCCGATCCTGCCTTATGTGCTGCTGGTGCTGGTCCTGATCTTCCGCCCCATGGGCCTGTTGGGGACGCGCGAGTCATGACCAACGCTTCCACGCCCTCCATCGCTGCGGCCAAGCAGGAGCCCGGCAGCGCCCTGAGCTTCTATGCCGTCTGGCTGCTCGCAGCCATCGCGCTGGTCGTGCTGCCGCTGGTGTTCGGCGCCGGCGGCTCGCTGACCTCGTTCTGCCTGATCGGCATCGCGATCATCTTCGCGCTGTCCTACAACATCCTGCTCGGCCAGACCGGGCTGCTGTCGTTCGGCCACGCGGTGCAGTACGGCCTCGGCGGTTTCCTCGCCGTGCATGTCATGAACGCGGTCGCGAGCCACAACTGGCCGATCCCGCTGCCGGTGATCCCGCTGGTCGGCGGCATCGGCGGCATGACGTTCGCCCTCCTCGTCGGCTGGGTGATGACTAAGCGCGCCGGCACCGTGTTCGCGATGATCTCGCTCGGCATCGGCGAACTGGTCGCCTCGTCCTCGCTGATCCTGCGCAGCGTGTTCGGCGGCGAGTCCGGCATCACCACCGACCGCACCTCGCTGATGCCGATGTTCGGCTGGACCTTCGGGCCGCAGATCCAGGTCTATTACCTGATCGCGTTCTGGGTGATGGTGTCGGCGATCGCGATGTACGCGCTGACCCGCACGCCGCTCGGGCGGATCTGCAACGCGGTGCGCGACAATCCGGAGCGCGTCGAGTTCATCGGCTACGATCCGCATGTGGTGCGCTATCTCGCCTACATGTTCGCCGGCTTCTTCGCCGGCATCGCCGGCGGGCTGACCGCGATCAATTTCGAGATCGCCAACTCGGCCTATCTCGGCGCGACGCAATCGGGCCTCGTGCTGTTCTCCGCGTTCATCGGCGGCACCGCCTATTTCTTCGGTCCGATCCTCGGCGCCATCCTGGTCACCTATCTGCAACTCGGGCTGACCAGCGTCACCTCGGTCTGGCAGCTCTATTTCGGCATCATCTTCATCGGCATCGTGATGTTCGCGCCCGGCGGCATCGCCGGCATCCTGATGAAGCACCGTCCGCTGATCCGCGCCGGAACGCTTCGTTCCGTGATCCCATCCTACCTGGTCGCGGCGATCCCGACGCTGGCGCTGGCGCTCGGCATCATCCTGACCATCGAGACCGTCGCGCGCTTCTCGGGCGGCGACGCGATCAATCTGCTCGGCATCCCGTTCATCGCCACGGCGCCGACGACCTGGGTGGCCGCGGCGGTCCTGCTCGTCGGCGGCTTCCTGGTCGCGCGCATCACCTGGCGGCGCGTTGCGGAAGCCTGGGATCGCGCCGCGACGGTGGCCCGTGATCGGGGGTATCTGGCATGACCGCAGCCATCCAAGTCAACGCCGTCGAGAAGAGCTTCGGTAACGTGCAGATCATCCGCGACCTCAATCTGAGCGTCGCCAAGGGCGAGCGTCACGCCATCATCGGCCCGAACGGCGCCGGCAAGTCGACGACGTTCAACCTGATCAGCGGCCACATCAAGCCGACCTCGGGCGAGATCCGCCTCAACGGCGAGGTGACCTCGGGCTTGCGGCCGTTCGAGATCAACCGGCGCGGGCTGTCGCGCTCGTTCCAGGTCACCAACGTGTTCGCCCGCATGACGGTGTGGGAGAACGTCCGCTGCGCCGTGCTGTGGGCGACCGGCCACCGCTACGCGTTCTGGAAGAACGTCGACAATCTGCCCGAGGTGAAGCAGCGCACCGCGCAGATCCTCGACGACATCCATCTCAGCCACCGCCGCGACGTGCCGGCGGGACTCTTGACCTATGCAGAGCAGCGCGAGCTCGAGATCGGCATCACGATCGCGGGCGGCGCCAGCGTCATCATGCTGGACGAGCCGACCGCGGGCATGAGCCACGCCGAGACCGAGCGCGCCGTCGCGCTGATCCGCCGCCTCACCGAGGGGCGCACGCTCGTCATCGTCGAGCACGACATGAGCGTGGTGTTCGGCCTCGCCGACCGCATCTCGGTCTTGGTCTACGGCCACATCATCGCCTCCGGCACGCCCGAGGAAATCCGCGGCAATCCGAAGGTCAAGGAAGCCTATCTCGGCGAGGAGGTCGACTGATGCTCGAGGTCAGGAATCTTCACGCCTATTACGGCAAGAGCCACATCCTGCAGGGCGTCGATCTCGACATCGCAGCCGGTGAGGTCGTCAGCCTGCTCGGCCGCAACGGCGTCGGCCGCTCCACCACCGTCAAGGCGATCATGGGCGAGGTGCCGCCGCAGGGCACCATCCGCTTCAAGGGCCGGGACATTGCGGGCCTGCCGAGCCACAAGATCGCCCGCCTCGGGCTCGGCTACGTGCCGGAGCATCGCGACATCTTCCCGGGACTGACGGTGCGCCAGAACCTGATCCTCGGCATCAAGGACCCGCGCCGCCCCGGCAAGTGGCGGCTGCAGGAGATGCTCGACATGTTTCCCAATCTCGCCGCGCGCGCCGACACGCCGGCGGGCGTCCTGTCGGGCGGCGAGAAGCAGATGCTGACCACCTGCCGCACGCTGCTCGGCGACCCCGAATTGATGATGATCGACGAGCCGACCGAAGGCCTCGCGCCGCTGATCGTGCAGCAGGTCGGCGAGCTGATCGCCCGGATCGCCAAGGCCGGCGTCGCGATTCTCCTCGTCGAGCAGAAGCTGTCGATCGCGATGAAGATCTCGAACCGGGTCTACATCATGGGCCACGGCCGCGTCGTGTTCGAAGGCACACCCGACCAGCTCAAGAGCAATGCGGCCGTTCGCGAGGAATGGCTCGAGGTGTAGGCGGGCAGCGGCCGCGCCAGAGGCCTCTTTCTCGACCAGAGCGCTGCATCGGCCTACTGACCTCTCGGCTCGTCGAAATACTGCCCGAGCAGCCGGTAGGCCCAGAAGGCTTCGTCGTTTCCCGCACGCCTGCGCAATTGCTCCGGTGTGAAGCCGGTGTGGCGGCGCATTTGTCGGATCATGTGCGCCTGATCGGCAAATCCGGACGCGGCTGCTAGGCCGGCCCAGTCCACCTCGCCGTCCTGGATTGCCTCGTGCAATTTGGCATAGAGCTGCTCGGTATGGCCGAGGCCCTGCAGGTCCCTCTGACTGGCGCCGGTCCATGACCTAATCCGCCGTGCGATTTGCCGCGCACTGCGCCCAAGGTCGGTCAGCGCGGCCCTGACCACGAGGCTTCTGCTCCAGTCCTTGGTCCATCGCATCGGCCCGGCTCCGGCGGGGCGCGCGCTTGCCCACATGACCGCGATCTTGTCCTTGAGAACCGCGAGCGCTGTTTCGGCTCCATCGCACTGAACGGCACCGAGGAAGTCGCGGCAAAGCGCCAGCATCGGCGGTGGCAGCACCTGCTCCGCTGGCACCGTGCGCCCGGTGAATGTACTCAAGTCGAGCCCGGTCATCGCAGAAAACGCGTCAGGATAGAATGCGATCGTAATTGCAAAGGTCTCGCCGAGGTTCCAGGTGACGACCGGTCCGAGCTGCGTCCCGGAGAAAGCAAGTGTGGGCATCACTGCTCCGGTCCAGGGACACATCATCTGGTCTGGCTGATCGATCCGATGCCAGTCACCGGCGAGCACCCACGTCACGGAGCAGAGCGGCGCCGCCGGGAAGAAATTGAACCGTTGGGCCTGATCGAGCGCGGCGCCCCGCGTATCCCGAATGATCGTACAGAAGACGCAACCCGCAATCGACGGACCCGGCCACACGATCTGAGAGCTGGTCGTCGCGGTCACTGCAGCGCTTCCCGGGATGCCTGGCATCGTTCGAGCGTGTCCGAACCGTTCAATACAGGAACAGTCGACGTCTGGCACGTTGAAAGCAATCGGGAATTGTCGAACGACCCGCCTCCATGGAGAGCAGGCTCAGATGGAATTGGCCGGCAATGATACGTCCTTGCTTGAAATCAACAATGAGCTTGCGGACAAGGGATTTTTCATCACCTCCGTCGACGACATGATCACGTGGGCCCGCACGGGGTCGGTCTATTGGGTGACGTTCGGACTTGCCTGCTGTGCGGTCGAGATGATGCAGGTCATGATGCCGCGCTACGACCTGGAGCGGTTCGGGTGCTTCCCGCGGGCGTCGCCCCGGCAGAGCGACCTGATGATCGTCGCCGGCACGCTAACCAACAAGATGGCGCCCGCGCTGCGCAAGATCTACGATCAGATGCCGGAGCCGCGCTATGTGATCTCGATGGGATCGTGCGCCAACGGTGGCGGCTATTATCATTATTCATACTCGGCGGTGCGCGGCTGCGACCGCATCGTGCCGGTCGATATCTACGTACCCGGCTGCCCGCCGACGGCGGAAGCGCTGCTCTACGGCGTGATGATGTTGCAAAAAAAGATTCGACGGACCGGCACCATCGAGCGCTAAATGACCGTTGCCGGACCTGCACCGCAAGCACGGCATTGGGCGGGCGGCCGGCGCCGGCGCAACGACGATTGGATTCGGAGTTCGCATGAACGTTGTTGAATGCGATGTACCATCCGGCGGCTTGCTCAGCCGCGAGGCTGTCGAGCAGGCCTATTTCCGTGACTCCTACCGGACGCCGCTCAGCCGCATCGAACTTGGCATCATCGATATCTTCTTCGGCATTTTCGCCCATCATCCATTGTGGATGAAGCTGCTCCTGATCGCGCGCAACAAGGTCGCCTCCCTTGCAGGCCTGGATACACCGACCGCGTCCGAAATCTTCCATGTCGAGGTGAAGGACCGCTACGCCGTCGGCGACACGATCGGCGTCTGGCCGATCTTCGCGCTGGGCGAGAATGAGATCGTCGCTGGCCGCAACAACAAGCACCTGGATTTCAGACTGTCGGTCCTCAAGGTGCTCGACGGCGACGGAGCCAGCGTGATCGTCTCAACCATCTGCACGGTCCATCATTGGTCCGGCAAGGTGTATCTTTTCTTCGTCGTTCCGTTCCACAAATATGGCGTCCGCAAGCTGATGGCAAACGCGCTGACGGCTGGGAGGTTGTGACGTGCCTCTGACCCGGATGAGAGTCTGACCCGGATGAGATCATGGCTGCCGTGAACCGGCCCGACCTGAGCGATATTCATCCGGGCGACTGGGTGGATCGCCGATTGCCGTCCGCGTGGCGGCCATTCACGCGACTGGCAAGGCTGGATCGCCCCGTCGGAATATGGCTGACGCTGTTTCCCTGCTGGGCAGCGTTGATCCAGGCGTCGCACGGTTTCCCCGATCTACGCCAGCTCGCGATCTTCTCCCTTGGCGCCTTGCTGATGCGAAGCGCCGGTGCCACCGTCAACGACATTGCCGATCGCAAGTTTGACGGCCACGTCGAGCGGACGCGCCTTCGCCCCCTGGCGAGCGGTCAAATCGGCACACGACACGCCTTTGTCTTTCTGGCCGTTCAGCTTGCGCTTGCGGCGTGCCTCCTGTTCTTTCTGACCCCCGACGCGCGCCTGGTCGCGATTTGCGTTCTGCCGCTCGTGTTCATCTATCCGTTTTGCAAGCGCGTCACCCATTGGCCGCAGGCCGTGCTGGGCGCGGCGTTCAATTGGGGAATGCTGATGGCGTGGGCCGAGATCGCAGGACACATCCCGGCAGGAGCCGTGCTGATGTGGATCGGGGCCATCACGTGGCAGATCGGTTACGATACCGTCTATGCCTATGTCGACGTGAAGGACGATACCCGCCTTGGTCTGAAATCGACGGCAATTCTGTTCGGCCGGCACGGCAAGGCCTGCATCGGCCTGTTCTACGGCCTGACCGTCCTGGCCTGGTCGATCGGGGGCTGGTTGCTGGGCATGTCGACGCCCTACGCCGCTGGAATGCTGGTCATCGCCGCGCATCTTGCCTGGCAGACCTGGCAGCTGGACCTTGCCCGGCCCGAGGTGAGTTTCCGGCTGTTCCTGTCGAATATTCTGACCGGAGCACTTCTGGCCTGCGCGGCATTCTGCGGAACGTGAAGGGCGACAGGCTGACCGAAGGTCTGGCACTGCTGATCGTGCAGCAGGTCGGCGAGTTGACCGCGCGGATCGCCAAGGCCGGCGTCGCCATCCTCCTGGTCGAGCAGAAGCTGTCGATTGCGATGAAGATCTCGAACCGGGTCTACATCATGGGCCACGGCCGCGTCGTGTTCGAAGGCACCCCGACCAGCTCAAGAGCAATGCGGCCGTTCGCGAGGAATGGCTCGAGGTGCAGGCGGGCACCGGCGGATCGACAAAGCAATCGAACGCCGGCGTAGCAGCGCCATCAGTCAGCTCGCGAACACGATCCAGACCAGCGCGACCAAGAGACTGTGGAAACAAATTATCGAAGCCAGGAATAGCCAGTCGTCTCGGGTCATCGGGCCGAAGGCCTCGGCCGAAGCGCGGCGACAGCGACGCGCGAGCTGGGACAGGAGGTTCGACCGCATGGGACTGCCCTAGCGGAGGACACTCCGCCAGGTCTTGCTAGTCTGTGCCAGCTACTTGATACCTCGTGTCAGCCCATCACCGATCGCCATTCGAACTGCGATAGGCCCTCGGCGTCAGGCCGGTCCAACGGACGAACGCATGTGTGAAGGAAGAGACCTCGCTGTAGCCCAATAGCCATGCGATCTTGGAAATCGGCAGTTCCTCATCTTCGAGGTAATGGCGGGCAAGGGCAATTCGAAACGCCTTCAGAACATCTGAAAAGTCCGCCCCCTCCGACGACAATGCGCGAGCGAGAGTTCTACGGCTCATGCCAAGACGACGCGCGACCGCCTCGGCATTGGCTTTGCCGTGCGGAAGCAATTGGGCGATGTGTCCTTCGACGCGAGACCGCAAGCTGCTTCGTCTTGGTGCCCGGTTACGAAGCGCTTCGTCGGCATATTGGAGCAACATCCTGTTGAGATGCAAATCGGCCCCCACGACAGGTAATGCGCCGATCCGGGACGGAAACAGGAGCTCGTCCCTGTCCGCTGCAAATTCGATCTCACATCCGAGAAGAGATCGCACATCCAACGGCGTTTCCCGTCTGGAGTGTTTCAACTTGATTTGCTTTGGGACCAGCCTGCCGTCAGTCAGTGCGCGGCAAATACGGATCAGCGCAACCAGCCAGAATTCCGCATGGTGACGATCCGACGACCGATCGATGTTGACATATTCGAACCCGATGGCGAAGCCGCGATCCAACGAGCTCCGCAACCGCACACCCTCGTTGTTAATCGCGCAGTAGCGTCCGCCGATTTGCAAGGCGTCAACGAGATGCTCCGATGAAGCCATGACGTAGTACAGAAGCCCGATCTCGCCCAGCTCGAAGCCTTGAGCCAGATGGAGTCCGAAGCAGTCGTCCTGCAATTCCCTTGCGGCAAGTTCGAGCAGCCTGACCTGCGCTCGCGCATCGATCCGGCGCTTGCGGTCCTCGACGTCGTCGATTGCCAGGCCTGCAGCTGACACGATCGGGGCCGGATCAACCTGCGCGTCCCGCAGCCGGGCACACGCGAGACGCGCGATCCCCCCGGCAGAGCTCGGTATCGACGGCAAGGCGCTTGCAAGGCGTGTGGCGGTTTTCATTCGGCACCGAACTGTGTTCGTGGCTCAGCGTCGGGAGCTTCCGGAATCGTATTTTGACCTATGTCAAACGAGCTCATGGGTTCGGGGCATCCGGTCTGACACCATCTCGCAATTTAAAGACCCAGGATCACAAGACGCAACGGACACAAATCATCTAGCCGATTGCTTCGCGGCCACTCCATTTCTGCCTCGAAACGACGGCAGTCGGCTTCCAATGGGCCCGCGCAGGGGCGAACTCGTCATGGGCTTGGTCAAGCATGCAAACTCGCTGGGACAGGCGATTGACGCCGAAGCGAACAGCGATATGAGCTAGGTCGTGGTTGGAGAAACACCTGCCCAGCATAGCGGCATTCATCGTTCAATTCATTACATGATCATTGAAGGCGAGGCCGCCGGCACCTGGCGTTACTCGTTCTCCATCGGCGATCGCAACTTCGCGGGAACGGTTCAGGCGGTCCTGGGATTGCTGGCGGCACGCCGCGTAAGGATGAAGATCGATCGAATGTTAAGGCAAAGCGCGTCAACCGATCATCAAAGCCGGCAGCGGCCGGAGAAAGAGGCCGAGACGCCCGCTCCGCCCGTCCCACCGACCGATCCCAAGGACTAGTGCGGCTGTGCAGCCGCGCTAGCCCGGCCGGATCAGCGCCACGACATCGCCCGCGCGCAGCGTCTGGCCGGGCTTCACCGGCACCGACGCGATGCGGCCTGCCGCGGGCGAGAGCACCGAAATCTCCATCTTCATGGACTCGATGATCGCGAGCACGTCGCCGGCCGCGACTTCGGTCCCCTCCTCGACCAGGATCTTCCAGATGTTGCCGGGCACTTCGGAGAAGGCGCCGGTCTGACCATCAGGAATCCCGGTCGCGGCGACACTCGCGTCGACGGACTCTGCCGGCGCCTCATCGAGCTTCATCTCGCGCCAGCGCTGCCGCTCGGCGTCGAACGCGGCCTGCTGCGTTGCCTTGAACGCGGCGATCGACGGCTGCGCCTCGGCCAGTGACTTCGCGTAGCCGGCGTAGGAGAATTCGCCGTCTTCGATCCTGATGTCGTATTGGCCGTGCGGGAACGCGGCGCGCGCGTCGAGCAGTTCATCGGCGTCGACCGGGAAGAAGCGGATCTTGTCGAAGAACCGCAGCAGCCAGGGATGACCTGATGCAAACACCCGCGTGGTGCGCCAGGTGTTCCAGACCTGGATGGTGCGGCCGAACAACTGGTAGCCGCCCGGCCCCTCCATGCCGTAGATGCACATATAGGCGCCGCCGATCCCGACCGCGTTCTCCGGCGTCCAAGTCCGCGCCGGATTGTACTTCGTGGTCACCAGCCGATGCCGCGGGTCGAGCGGGGTTGCCACCGGCGCGCCGAGATAGACGTCGCCGAGACCGAGCACGAAGTAATCGGCGTCGAACACGATGCGGCGGACATCGTCCTCGCCGGCGAGGCCATTGATGCGCCGGATGAACTCGACATTCGACGGACACCAGGGCGCGTCCGCGCGGACCAGCTCCTGATACTTGCGCATCGCTAGCTCGGCCTCGGGATCACGCCACGACAGCGGCAGATGCACGGTCCGGCTCGGCACCCGCATCGCGTCGACCGGCGGCAATTCGCGCTCGATCCGCTTGAGCACGTCGAGCAACTTCGTTCGCGACAACGCTGTGCCGTCATAATGGATCTGCAGCGAGCGGATGCCGGGCGTCAGATCGATCGGGCCGCCGAGCTTCGCCTCCTCCAGCGCCTGCGCCAGCACATGCACGCGCAGCCGCAGCGCGATGTCGAGCTCCATCGGGCCATATTCGACCAGGAGATTGTCGTCGCCGGCGCGGCGATAGACCACCGGGATCGGGCCGTCATCATTGCGACCGACGATCGCCGATCCAAGTTCGGGCGCGCGCAGCACCGTGGGGCCGGCAACCGGATCGTCGCGTTTGACCGGCACGAAGCGGACGGTGTCGCCGGGCCGGAGCTGGCCGACCTTCCAGAGCTCGTCGCGCGCGACGACGGCCGGACAGACGAAGCCGCCGAGGCTCGGTCCGTCGGGGCCGAGGATGATCGGCATGTCGCCGGTGAAGTCGATCGAGCCGACGGCGTAGGCGTTGTCGTGGATGTTCGACGGATGCAGCCCGGCTTCGCCGCCATCGGCGCGCGCCCAGCGCGGCTTCGGCCCGATCAGCCGCACGCCGGTGCGCGCGCTGTTGAAGTGCACCTCATAGTTCGCCGCGAACAGCGTCTCGATATCCTCGTCGAGGAAGAAGTCCGGCGCGCCGTGCGGGCCATAGACGACGCCGATCTGCCATGCCGATGTGAGCTGCGGCCGCTCGTCCTTCGTCGCGCGCCGCGGCGCGGCAAGGCCCGGCGGCTCGGCGCCGATATGCAAGACGTCGCCGGCCTTCAGCGAGCCCGTCGCATGGCCGCCGAAGGCGCCGAGCGCAAACACCGCCCGCGACCCGAGAATCTGGGGCACGTCGATGCCGCCGCGCACGGCGAGATAGCTGCGCTGGCCCGGCCCCTTGATGCTGCCGATCGCGAGCGTCTGGCCGGCGCGCACGGCGAGCGGCTCGTCATACGCGACATCGGCACCGTCGAGCGACGCCTTCATCCGCGCGCCCGAGAGCGCGACGATCGCGTCGGTGTTGAAGCGCAAGGTCGGTCCGTTGACCGTCAGCTCCAGCGCCGTCGTTACTTCCGGATTGCCGACCACGCGATTGGCGAGGCGAAACGACCGTTCGTCCATCGGGCCGCTCGGCGGCACACCGACATGCCAGAGATGCAGCCGGCCGGGCAGTTCCTGCACCCCGCTCTGCGCCCCCGGCGCGACGACGTCGATGGTGCGCGGGCGATAGGCGAAGGCGCCGAGCACACTCGTTGCCACCTGGCCGCCGCGGAACACGTCGGAGGCTGCAATGGCACGCAGATAGTCCAGATTGGTCTCGATGCCGGCGACGACCGTATCGTCCAGCGCCTGCGAAAGCCGCGCGATCGCGGCCTCGCGCGTCTCGGCTGAAACGATGATCTTGGCCAGCATCGGATCGTAGAACGGCGACACCTCGGTGCCGGTCTCGATCCAGCCGTCGATCCGCGCATCCGGCGAAAAGCTGACCTGCGTCAGGCGGCCCGCGCTCGGGCGAAAGCCCGCGCCCGGATTCTCGGCATAGAGCCGCACCTCGATCGCAGCGCCCTTTGGCGCGAGCGCGCCCGCCTGGCCGAACACGTCCTCGCCTGCCGCCTGCCGGATCATCCATTCGACGAGGTCGACGCCGGTGACCTGCTCGGTGACGGGATGCTCGACTTGGAGACGGGTGTTCACCTCGAGGAAGTAGAAATCCTCACGCTCGACGTCGTAGATGAACTCCACCGTGCCGGCGGACTCGTACGAGACGGCCTTGCCGAGCGACACCGCGGCCGCATGCAGCCGCCGGCGGATGTCGGCCGACAGCCCCGGCGCGGGCGTCTCCTCAAAGACCTTCTGGTTGCGCCGCTGCAGCGAGCAATCGCGTTCGCCGAGGGCCACCACGCCGCCCTTGCCGTTGCCGAAGATCTGCACCTCGATGTGGCGGGCCCGGGCGACGAACCGCTCGAGATAGACCCGGGCGTCGCCGAAGCTTGCCCGCGCCGTGCGCTGCACCGATTCGAAGCGCTCGCGCAGCGTCGCCATGTCGTGGCACAGCTGCATCCCGATGCCGCCACCGCCCGCCGTGCTCTTCAGCATCACCGGGAAGCCGATCGCTTCGGCCTGCTGCACCGCCTCGTCGATGGTCTCCAGCAGACCGGAGCCCGGCAACAATGGCACGCCGCTGCGTTCGGCAATCTCACGCGCGCGGTGCTTGAGACCGAAGGCGTCGAGATGCTCCGGCCGCGGCCCGATGAATTTGATGCCGTGCCCGGCGAGCCGCTCGGCAAAGCGGCGGTTCTCCGACAGGAAGCCGTAGCCGGGATGCACCGCCTGCGCACCGGTCGCAAGACACGCCGCCATGATCGCATCGACGTTGAGGTAGCTCTCCGCGGCGGGCGCAAGACCGATCCGCACCGCCTCGTCGGCGTCGAGCACCGGCCGGGTGAAGCGGTCGGCGTCGGAATAGACCGCGACCGAGCCGATGCCCATGCGGCGCAATGTTCTGCCGATCCGCCCGGCGATCTCGCCGCGGTTGGCGATCAGGACCTTGCTGTACATGCCTCACGCCTCCGGTTCGACGATCGCGACGTCGAAGATCGTGACCTGGACCGGCGTCGGGAAGAATCCGTTGCAGGGATTGTTGATCTGCGGGCAGTTCGAGATCAGGCACAGCACGTCCATCTCGGCGACCAACTCGATGGCGTCGCCGGGCCTGGAGACGCCGTCGACCACGGTGAAATTGCCGGCGGGATCGATCGGCACGTTCATGAAGAAGTTCAGATTCGGCACAATGTCGCGCTTCGACATGCCGTATTTCGCGGCTTCGATCACGAAATTCTCGCGGCAGGCGTGCTGATAGCGGGTCTGGTGCCCGAACCGCACGGTGTTGCTCTCGCAGGAGCAGGCGCCCGCCGAGGTGTCGTGCAGACCGCAACTATCCGCCGTCACGCGCAGCATCACGCGGCCTTCGTTGGACATGATCCTGGTGCCGAGCCCGACATAGGCCGAGCCCTGCGCGCGCAGCGTATCCTGGCCGCTGTAGCGCTCGCCGAAATCACCGGCGCAATAGAACAGCGTGTCGACCGCCTGCTGGCCATGGCTATCGGTAATCCGCAGCGTCTGCCCCTTGCGGATGATCGCCGACCACGGCTTGCGCGCGGGAATTTCGACATCGAGAACGATGCGGCCGCCGGTGCGAACAGATTGCGAGGTCATCGCACGGCTCCTTCCAGGGTTTCGCCGAGATACAGCGCGTTGTTCTCGTAGGCGCGGACCGCTTCCGCCGTGGCGGTCCGGCACAGATCGTCGGCCGCCGGCGCGGCCGCGCGGTAGCGCACGATCTCCACGCCCGCCTGCGGATAGGCTTTCGCGGGATCGAGCGGATGCGGGCAGTTCGACAGCGCGATCAGAAGCTCCATCTCCGCGCGCAGATCGACGAAATCGCCCTGTTGCCGCCGCTGCTCCGACCAGACAAACTTGCCGTCGGCGTCGATCGCGACCGGTGCGAAGAAGCTGACGCAGGGATGCACGTCGCGGCGATCAAGGCCAAGCTTGGCTGCGGCGAGAATGAAATTGTCGCGCGTGTTGCGGAAATTCCCGTCGCCGTATTTGGCCAGGTTGGTCGCCGCGGTCGAGCCGCCGACCACAGCATCATGCGCGGCGCTGCTGTCCTCGATGATGCCGAGCAGCGCGCGCCCCATGTCGGACAGCAGCACCCGTCCCTTCTGCAGCCGCGCCGCCCACTGCACCTTGATGGTGTCGGCGTGGTTGAGCCGCTCGGTGGTGTCGGCGCCGTTCCAGGCGAGCAGGCTGACGGTCGACGTCCCCGACGTATTGACGATGCGCAGGGTGTCGCCACGATTCAGCCGCGTGGTCCAGTACCAGCCGGACGGGATCGTCTCACGGTGAATAACCGTGTCGGCATCGATCGGCGCGGCGTCGCGCGCGGTCGGCGCCGGCAGTGCCCGCGGCGCGTGCTCCTGCCCCGCCGCCTTCAGCTCGTTATACCGCCGGGTATGCGCCGCGATCTCGGCCTTTTGTTCCTCTGACAGGATCATGGTTGCTCCTTCAAGACGAGAGCGCCGGGCCGTCCCGGCTGATGCTCCTTGCCTGACCGGGTCGTCCCGGTCGGAGCTGGTTGAACTGACGACCGCAACTCCGCGCTGCGGCGCGGGAATATCTCGAGGTCGCGCGACACGGTGGCGCCGTAGCGGTCGCGCTCCTCAGGCCGGTTGCGCTGCCGCTCCAGCGCGATCACGCGCGTCGCGAGCCCGAAGGCCTCGCTGAGGTCATGCGTCACCATCACGACGGTGAGATGGGTCTCGTTCCAGAGCCGCTTCATCAGGAGGTGAATGTCGGCACGAATACCCGGATCGAGCGCACCGAACGGCTCGTCGAGCAGCAGGATCTTCGGGCCGCGCATGATCGCCTGCGCCAGCGCGAGCCGCTGCTGCATGCCGCCCGACAAGGCGGACGGATATTTACTCTCCTGGCCGGCGAGCCCGACCT
The DNA here is from genome assembly GCF_029952935.1 of Bradyrhizobium sp. Mp19. Taxonomy (NCBI): domain Bacteria; kingdom Pseudomonadati; phylum Pseudomonadota; class Alphaproteobacteria; order Hyphomicrobiales; family Nitrobacteraceae; genus Bradyrhizobium; species Bradyrhizobium sp. Mp19. The sequence continues at coordinate 65,438 of NZ_JASAUT010000019.1, forward strand.
CGGCGAGCAGCTTCATCGCTTCGTCGGTGGCAGCGCGGCGCGCGGCGCCGAACAGCCGGCCGGTGAATTTGGCGTCGCGCAGTTCGCGGCCGAGCATGACGTTCTGCAGCACTGTGAGATGCGGAAACACCGAGTAGCGCTGGAACACCACGCCGCGGTCGGCGTCCGGCTCGCCGGGCAACGGCTTGCCGTCGACCAGGATCTGCCCGCGGGACGGCTGCTCCTCGCCGAGCAGCATGCGCAGCAGCGTGGTCTTGCCGCAGCCGGACGGGCCGACCAGCGCGATGAAGGCGCGCGGCTCGACCTCCATCGTGATGCGCTCGAGCACGATGTGGTCGCCATATTCCTTCCACACGTCGTCGAAACGGATCGCGCTCATTCCGCCCTCACCGAGGCAAACCACGGAAACAGTTTCCGCTGCGTGACGCGCAGGCCGACATCGATCAGGAACGCCAGCAGCGTGATCCAGGCGACGTAGGGGATGATGACGTCCATCGCGAGATAGCGGCGGACCAGGAAGATCCGGTAGCCGAGCCCGGAATCGGATGCGATCGCCTCGGCCGCGATCAGGAACAGCCACGCCGGCCCGAGCTGCAGGCGCAACACGTCGATCAGCCGCGGCAGGGTTTGCGGCATCGCGACGCGAAGCGCGATCTGCCAGGTCGAGGCGCCGAGCGTCTGTGCCTTGACGATCTGCTCGCGCGGCAGCTCCTGCACCTTCATGGCGAGGTCGCGGATCATGCAGGGCAGCGTTCCGATCACGATCAGCGCGATCTTGGAATTCTCCCCGAGCCCCATCACGATGAACAGGATCGGCAACAGCGCCAGCGGTGGCACCATCGAGGTGACCGACACGAACGGCCCGAGCAGGGCATTGGCGCCCGGCAACAGTCCGATCACGATGCCGAGCACCAGCGCCGCCACCGTCGAGATCGCCAGCGCCGAGCCCAGCCGCCCCAGGCTGGCGACGGTGTCGGAGGCCATCAGATAGCCACCGGTGCGCGGATCGACCTCGAACGCCATCTGCTTGACGGCCTGCACCATGCTGGGCAGCGCCGGCAGCAGCTTGTCGTCGGGGTTTTGCGCGAGCCGCGCGCTGGAGCCGGCGAAGTAGGCGATTGCGACCAACAGGAACGGCAGCGCGAGCAGATAGAACCGCGTCTGCCGTCCCGGCCGTATGTTCACGAGTCGCATGGTCGGCTCCTGCCTGATGCGGCACTACATGGTCACAGCTTGCCCTTGGCGGCTTCGTCCATGTAGGTCGGGTCGAAGCGCAGCTTGACGTTCGCCTTGTCGCCGAGCACCGACTTGTCGGCGAGCTCGATGCCGACCGCGTCGGCCGACTTCGCACCCTTGCCAAGCAGGTCCTTCTCGAACAGGAACTTGCGCACGCGATCCATGGTCACGCCGACCGTCTGGCTGCGCGTGAAGGCTTCGGCATCGGTCGCCTTGTCGAACAATTTTGTGGTCGAGAGCTGGCTGTCGAAGCCGGCAAGGTCGGTGCCGGAGGCCTTGGCCATCGCCTCCTTGGCGGCCTTCGCGGCAGGATCGTCCGCCGTCATTTTCGACAGCGTCTCGTACCAGATGCCGACCAGCGCCTTGGCGAAATCCGGATTGTCCTTGGCGACCGCGGTGTTCACCACCATCAGGTCCATGATCTCGCCGGGGATCTGCGAGGAATCGAACACCTTCTTCGCATCGGGCGAGCCGAGGATTTCCGTCACGATCGGATTCCAGGTCACCACCGCGCTGACGTCAGGCGTCTTGTAGGCCGCCGCGATATCGGCGTCGGAGGTGTTGACGACCTTGACGTCCTTCTCGCTCAGCTTGCTGGTCTCGAGCGCGCGCGCCAGCAGATAATGGGACACCGAGAACTCGACCAGATTGACGGTCTGCCCCTTGATGTCAGCGAGACCGGACTTGTTCTTGAGGATCACGGCATCATTGCCGTTGGAGAAATCGCCCATCACGACCGCTGTCGTGTCGACGCCGCCGGCTGCCGGAATCGAAAGCGCGTCCATGTTGGTAATGGTGACGGCGTCATAGCCGCCGACGGTGTACTGGTTGATCGATTCGACGTAGTCGTTGAACTGCTTGACCTCGATCGCGATGCCGTATTTGTCGGCCCATTTCTTGACGATGCCGGTGTCGGCCGCATAGCCCCACGGCATCCATCCGACATAGATCGACCAGGCGACCTTGAAGCTTTTCTTCGGCGCGGCGTCGGCCGCAGGCGCAGCCGCCAGCGCGACCGCGCAGCCGATGACAACAGAGCGAAGGAAGAAAACGAATTTGTTCATTGCCGATCCCTCTTGCGAAATTTCACAAAAAGGGACTGGCGAAAAGACCATCGCTCCGCCAATCCCTTGGCTGACGAGGTCTCCCGGGCTTTTATCCCGCCGTGCACCTGCGGGGATGTCTCCCCCGCAAGCGGCTGCTCTCGGACCAGCATCTTGCTTCGCAAGATCGGAACCCTAGCGGCCAACTCGATGCCATTGATGCACGAGGCGTGCCAGCCGACCGGCAATTGAATCTCATGAGATTTTTTCGCACGCACTGCGCCGCAGCGACGGTGCCTTGCTTAAAGATTGCGCAGACCTGCTCAGAATTGGCTCTGTCCTTTCGCCACCGACGTCAGCAGGATCACACGATGGCTGATGTCGAGGGGAGTTCGATGCGCAAGCTTCTGAGCGTTCTGTGCGCCGGCCTCTGGCGCGGGCTGCACGGCCGGTTCGGCCTGGTGCCGAAGTCCGACGTGAAAGGCTGATCGCAAGATCGCAAAAAAAGAGCCCCGCTCTGCAGCGGGGCTCTTGTCCAAGGATCCTATTTCCGATCGGAGTTTTGCGCCGGCGTCTGCGGGCTTTGGCCTGAGCCTGACGACGGCGGATTGTTGTTCTGGTTGGGCTGGCTGGGCTGCGCATCCCGGCCGGCATTTGGCTGGTTGCCGCTGCCCTGACCGACGGTCGACTGGTTCTGCGGTGCAGCCTGGCCCGTCGTATTCTGCTGCGGAGCCTGCTGCTGAGCGGACGGCTGATTTCCGCTCTGGCCGGTTGTCGACTGGTTCTGCGGCGAGTTCGCCTGACCCGTGGTCTGCCCGGTCGTATTCTGCTGGGCAGGCTGCTGAGCGCCGGTCTGGCCGGTCGACTGGTTCTGCGGCGCGTTGTTGGTCTGACCAGTCGTCTGTCCAGTCGTGTTCTGCTGGGTGCGGCTCTGGCCGACCGTCGACGACGCGCCCGCGCCCTGACCGATCCGATCCGACAGGCCGAGTGCGGTCACCGTGCGCGTGTCGACGCTGCCGCTGGTCGTGATGCCCTCTCGACGCTGGAAGGTGATCAGCGCCTCGCGAGTCCGCGATCCCAATACGCCGTCAGCCTCACCGACCAGCAGGCCGCGGTCGATCAGCACCTGCTGCACCTCGCGGATCTGCTGCGGGTTCAGGTCCATCATCGCAACGCTACCGCCACTACCGCCGCCGCCGCGATGGCTGAAGCGCGTCCGCGGTCCGACCGGGACGACGTCGACGACACGGCGCTCGCGATCGAGGAACACAACTTCATCCTCGACGACGAAGAAACTGTCGTCGCGATAATAGGGGAACGCATCGATCAGCGCCGGGAAGCCGGCAACCGACACCGCGTTGAACCTCCGCGGCACCACCACGCCCGGATTGACCGCGAAGTTGATCGTGCTGACATTGACGCGCGGGGCGTTACGCGCCGACAGCACCGAGCGCTGGATCGTGCTCTGCTGCTGCGCGGTCACGGTGCGCCCGGCCTCGGTCTGGACCGTGGCGTTCGACTGGGCCTGGGTCTGAGCGGTTGTCCCGGCTTGTCCCTGAGCCTGACCGGTGGTCTGTCCGGAGTTCATCCTGTTTTGCGTCGTGCCTGACTGCGGAGCGGCCGCGCCCGTGGTCTGGCCGGCTCGCGTATTCGGGGCTGCCGTTGTGCCCTGGCCGGTGGTCGTGTTCGCGCCCTTTGCTTGGCCCGTGGTCGTGCTCTGGCCGGTCGTCGTGTCCGCCTTGCCTTGAGTCTTGCCTTGAGCCTTGTCCTGAGCCGTCCCTTGGCCGGTCGTGGTGCCCTGGCTGCGGTTCGCGGTGTTGGCGCGATTCTCCTGCTGCTGGCTTTGCCGCGTCGTGGCGCTGCCGCGTTCGCGGGATTCAGATCGGCCCATCTGCTCGCGCTGGTTTCGGCTCTGGCCGACGGTCTGCTCTTGCTTGCTCTGGTCTTGCTTGCTCTGGCTGCGCTGACCCTGCTCGGCGCGGCCGCTCTCGCGGGCCTGGCCGGTGGTCTGGCTGCGCTCGGCCGCACCGCGGCCCATCTGACCTTCAGCCCGACCGCTCTCTCGTGCACCTTGGCTCTCTCGTGCGCCGCCTTGGCCGCGGCCAACCGTCATGCCTTCGCTTCGCGACGCCCCGGGACTGCCATGCATTGCGCCGCCGGAACTGCCGCCCGACGGGCCTGCGGATCGGCCGTGTTCACCACCGCCGCCGCCTGCGCCAACGCTTCCGCCGCCACCCACGTTGCCACCACCGCCGCCGCCCTCGCGCATGCCCTGCGCCGATGCGAGACTGACGCCGGCCAACAGCACGGCCGTGGTCAGCAGAAATTTGCTCTTCATGATCTTGCTCTGCATTACCGATTCCTCCTGGAGTTTGGCGGCTACCCGGATTGCGAAGCCGGCGCCAATGGCCCGCGCGCTCCGCACCGCGGCCGCATTCCAACAAAGCCGGCGAGGGCGCGGCACAGCCGTGCGCGCTTTTCACCGGTGAACTGTGAGAAAACAGCGGCGCCGCCCGCACCGTTCCTAGATGCCGGCGCGACGCGACATTTCGCGCCAAGGGAACTGCCGCATGTTCATGCTGGCCTGATGCCTGCTCAAGCTTCAGGAACGGATTGCCCCTTTTTCCCGTCTCGCATTGCGCACGAGTTCGAACGCGTGCCGATCATCCGCCGGCGTATGGGACGAGTTCCGTTCAGTTGTGAACACTTGTTCCATCGCCCGCAGCTTGCACCGTCACGCGCACGACCGAGGCTCTCGCCAAGGTCTCCTGCAAGGCGGCCGAGCATCAGCGCCGGTACGGCGCGATTCGCAACCAATGCCCCCCTGCCCCGTTGACCGGCTGGGCAACTATCATCGAGGAGGATCCCATGAGGAAGACAGGCCTTGTTCTTGCAACCGTCGGTGCGCTTGGGGTGAGCGCCATCGCAGCCCCGGCGCCCGCCGAAGCACGATGGGGACACGGCGGGTGGGGGTGGGGTCCCGCGCTCGCAGGCGGATTGATTGCGGGCGCAGTCGTCGGCGGCCTCGCCTCGTCAGCTTACGGCTATCCGGGCTATGGCTATGGTTACGGCTACCCCGGCTACGGTTACGGCTATTCGCCCGCCTATTACGGCGGCGGCTATGCCTATGATGACGGCTATTACGCTGCGCCCTATCGTTGGGGCGGCGGCTACACCACGACATATTATAGCGGATACCGGCCGGCCTATTACGGCTACCGCTATCGTCACGTGGTGCGCCCGGCATACGCCTATTATCGCGGCGGCTACCCGCGCTGGCATCATCGCTGGCGTCATTGGTGAGATCGGCCGGACCGACGCGGCGCGGCCAGCCGGGCTGACCGGCGACGGCACGGGTCGACCGGGTTGAGCAGCAGCGCTACCCGGCGACCCGCAGCGCGGTCACCGCGACGCAGGCGTTGCCCAGCGGAATCAGCACCACCTGCGCGCCGTTCGGCAGCGCCATCGTCGCGAGATCACCGAGCGTGCCGGTCTGTCCGTTGAGCTTGGCGAGCTCGGCGGCAACCGTCGAGCAATTCTCCGTCCGCGGCGTCACCCGCACCAGATTGCCTTCGCAGGACGATCCGACCGGCGCGGCAAACACGATGCCGGCGGCCTGCTGATTGGCGGCGGGCGTGGCCTGGCTGGACTGGTTGGGTGCGAGCGCGACCAGCGACTGCACCGAATGCGAATTGCCGGCCTTGGCGTCCCACTGCGACTGCGCGGTGTAGTTGGAGTTCATCGCGAGGCCGCGGCCGAGCGTCCCGAACAGATTGGCGCAGGTCACGATGTTGCCCTGCCGCGCGTGCTCGTCGAACACGGTCGGTTGCTGGCCCGCCTGCTGCGGCGAAACGGATGCCGCGGCCGACGGCGGCGGCGTTTCCTGCGGACGCTGTTTGTGTGGCTGCGGCTTCGCGGCGGCGGCGGGCTTTTTGGCCGGCGCGGGCGTGGCCGGCTGCAGGGGCATCGGCTGCGACTGGGCCGGCTGCATCTGCTGGGCATAGCCCACGACGCCGGCGGCACTGAGCGCCGCCACGACAACCGCCGTGAAAATCAGGATGGGGGTCTTCAATCGCATCGACGTATTCATCCTCTCGTGCCGCACTTCGATGCGTCGCTCCGGATTCCGGATCCGCATGCAGCTTGTCGTCTCATTTCAGTTTCGCCAGCACGCCGGATAGTCCGTCCAGCGGCGCTTCCAGCACGATCGGCCCTTGCGGCAGCTGATAGGACACGCGGCACGGCGTCGCCGCGCGGATGTGCCGCCTCAGCACATTGCCGATCGCGATCGTGGCAAAGCAGAAATTGCCATCACAGCGATCGGTCTGCGCGACGATGCGGTCCGGACTGTCACCCATCGCGATCTCGATCTGCGCGCCGACCCCGGCGGCTGCGGGAATCCGCATCGCCATCAGCGGTTTGCCGTCGGCGGTCGCGATCAGCGACCAGTTGAAGGCGACCGCGCCCTGCGCGTTGACGATCGATTGCGTGACGTTGCAGACGCGGCGCTTCGATTTGAGGCTCTCGTCGCAAATCAGGGTCCAGTTCTTGAACGGCTGGATCATCCGCCTGAACTCGCCGAGCGTCTCGCCCTCCGGCACCGCGACGTCCGACGGCTTCACGGCGTAGGCGGCAGGCGGCGTGCCCTGCGCGGCGGCGCCCGCCGCCGCCCCGAGCCAGATCGCCAAAGCCAGACACGCCAGCCGCCTCGTCGCCGTTAGGGTCAATTGAGCGTCAGGCTCACGCCGGCGCTGACGCCCCAGTCGCCGCCGGCGGTGGTTGCCGCCGCGTTGGTGCGCAGCTTGCCGTTCTCGCTGGTGTAGCCGATGCCGAAGGCGAGCGCGCCCTGGCTGCGCCAGACGCCGCCGCCCGCCGAGGCGCTCACCTTGCCGGGCCGGTCGTCATAGCGCAGCGATGCGGCGGCCATGCCGATCGCGGCCGCCCGCCAGGCGTCCTGCCGCACCTCGCCGATCTGGCCGTTGAGCTGCTGGAACGCGCTGTTGAGCTGATTGACGTTGACCGCATCGGTGCCGAGGACGCCGGGCGCCACGTTGCTGATGGTCACTGGCGCGCCGTTGCCGCTGTTCAACGTCAGCTTGTTGGTGGTGTTGCCGGAACCGTCGGAGTCGTAGCGGATCGAGCTCGACGCAACCGCCTGGAGCTGGCTGACATTGACCGCATCGGTCGCCGCCGAGCCCGCGGCAACGTTGGTGACGCGGCGTTCGGCGCCGGATGAGCCGACCGACACTTCGCCGGTCGCAACGCCGGCAACGGTCTTGCCGACCACAGGCGTATAGGCCGCGTCGCTCAGATTGGCCGTGGTGGTGGCGTTGGCGCCGAGCGCCAGCGAATTGGCCGCCGTCGCCTTGGCGCCGGCGCCGATCGCGACCGAGTTGTCGGCCGACGCGGCCGAGCCGTTGCCCATCGAGATCGCATTGCTGCCGCTCGCGACCGACTGCGGCCCGATCGCGACGCTCTCCGCGCCGGTCGCGATGGAATCCGCCGCGGTCGAATTGGCGTGGAAATATTTCACGCCGCCACCGCCGGTCGAGATGTTGCTCACCGTGGTGTAGAGAGCGGCAAGCGAGGTGTTGGTGGCCCAGAGCTGCGAGCCGTTGATCGCGTCGGTCGAGGTCTGGGTGATCTGGCCTGCGGCCACGTTGGTGATGGTGCGCTCCGCACCGGCGCTGCCGACACTGACGGTCGAGGTCGGCGTCGTGCCGGCGAAGTTGTAGGTGGTGCCGCCGATCGAGGTGCTCGAAGTCGCGACCACCGCCTGTGTGGTCGAATTGGCGCCGAGCGCGACGTCGCCGGCCTGCGCCGTCGCCTTGGCGTTCGGACCGAGCGCAACGCTGGTCGGGTTGGTGGTCTGGGATCCGGCGCCGATCGACACCGACTGGACGCCGCTCGCCTGGGCATTGGTGCCGAACGCGATCGAATCGGCGAAGTTGGACACCGAATTCTGGCCGATCGCGATGCCGCCGGGCGCGGTCTGCGCCACGGTTGCGCCAAAGCCCATGCCGATGCCGTTGTCGCCATTGACAATAGTCTGCGGTCCCACCGCGACCGAATTGTTGCCGACCGCGAGCGAGTCGGCGAGCGTCGAGTTGGCGTGGAAGTATTTCGTCGTCGTGGTCGCGAACGACGTCAGCGCGCCGGTCAGCTGCCGCACGGTGACGGCGTCGCTCGACTGGGTGCCGTCGGCGACGTTCGTGATCTGCCGATAGCTCGTCGCATTGCCGACCGACACCGCGCCGAGCAGCGCGAGATCGGTGGTGTTGTAGGGAATGATGGTGCCGCCGATCGTGCCGGACGCCGGCGCGAGCGCGCGGTTGGAAATGGCCCCCGAGCCGAGCGCGACGCCGCCGTCCACCGATGCCTGGGTGTTGAAGCCGAGTGCAGTGGAGTTCGTCGCAGTTGCCGAGGCGGCAACGCCCGCCGCCATCGAGTTGGTCCCGGTCGCACCGTTATTGGTGTAGTTGGCCTGCTGGGTGCCACCGTCGTTGACGGCATAGTAGTGCGTCAGGCCGTTGCTGACGACGGTCGAGAGGCTGTCGATCGCCGAGGTGGCGGCGAACAGCTGCGAGCCGTTGATCGCATCGGTCGAGCCGTTGCTGACCCGCCCCGCCGCGACATTGGTGATGGTGCGCTCATTGCCGACCGAGCCGACGCTGACCGTCGAGGTCGGTGTCGTTCCGGCGAAGCTGTAGGTGTTGCCGCCAATGACGATGCTGGCGGTTTGAACCGCCGCGCCGGTCTGGCTGCCCGAGCCGAGCGCGATGTCGTTGGCGTTGGCGGCGTTGGCGCCGTTGCCGATCGACACCGAGCCGCTGCCGGTCGCGGTCGACGCCGGTCCGATCGCAACCGAATCGGTGCCCACCGCGGAGGAATCCGCCAGCGTCGAATTGGCGTGGAAGTACTTGATGCCGCCGCCGGTGTTGATGTTGTTGACGGTGGTGGCGAGGCCGTCGACCGCCTGGTTGGTGGCCCAGAGCTGCGAGCCGTTGATCGCATCCGTCGAAGAGTTGCTGATCCGGCCCGCCGCGACATTGGTGATGGTGCGCTCGGCGCCGAGCGCGCCGACGCTGACGGTCGAGGTCGCCGTCGTCCCCGCGAAGCTGTAGGTGGTGCCGTTGATCACCGTGTTCGGCGTGTTGACAGCGGCAGCGGTGACGCTGCCGGAGCCGAGCGCGACATCGCCGGAGCTTGCCGCCGCCGTGGCGCCGTTGCCCAATGCGATATTGCCCGCAAGACCGGCGGCGCCCGCCGTCGAGCCGTTGCCGAGCGCCACCGAGCCCTGCCCGATCGCCTTGTTGTTGTTGCCGATCGCAACCGCGCCGTTGGCCTGGTTGGCGGCGGTGGCGCTGGCCGTGCCGTCACTGTTGGCGATGTTGTTGGCGCCGCCGGTGAAGGCGCCGGTGCCGCTGGCATAGCTGGGATCGCCGATCGCCACGGCGCCGTCGCCATAGGCGACGTTGTTCGCACCGATGGAAACCGCCTGGCCGCCGGTTGCGGTTGCGCTGGTGCCGATGGCGACCGCGTTGGCTGAGTCCGCAGTAGCGGCGGTGCCGACGGCGACCGCATTTAGGGCGAGAGCCGACGCGCCCGCTCCGAGTGCGGTCGCGCTTGCTGCTGTCGCGTTGGCAGTCACGCCAATGGCAACGGAATCATCGCCTGTAGCAACAGCCGAACGGCCACCGGCAAACGCACGGGCGCCGCTGGCGCTGGAGCCGGCACCAACCGAAGTTGAGTACGCTCCCGCCGCGCTGGCCCCAACGCCGGTCGCGAGCGAACTGATGCCGGCGGATGCCGCGTTGTTGCCGATCGCGATGCCGCCCGTCGCTGCACTGTTGACGACCGCACCCGATCCGATCGCGACCGAGCCCCCGGTGCTGAGCGCCTGCGCTTGATTACCCACGGCCACGGCAAAATCTGCGGCTGCGTTGCTGGAGCTGCCTCCGGCGAATGAGTTGATCCCCGACGCGGTCGCCTGCTTGCCAAGCGCAGTCGCACTGTCCGCCGAGGCAACGGATGCCCAGCCTCCGGCCCACGAATAGTTGCCGCTCGCCAAGGAGCTGACGCCGACCGCGGTAGCATTGCCTCCGGTGGCATTGGCGAAGGTGCCCAAGGCGCTGGTGCCGGCGCCGGTGGCGACGGCTTGAACGCCGAGCGCGACCGAGTTGACGCCGCTCGAGACCGTGCCCTGGCCCAGCGCCATCGCGCCGCCAGTGCCCGTTGCCTTGGCATTCAGGCCGATGGCCACGGAGTACTGCGCTGACGCAACGGATGAACGCCCAACCGCAATCGCGTCGACCTGGGATGCCGTTACGTCCGTGCCAATGCCGATGGCACTCGTAGCAAGCGCGCCGGTTCCCAGAGCCGTGCGCGAGCCGAGATAGAGCGAATTTAGCTGTGAAGCGATCGACTGAAAACCGATCGCGATGGCGTTCTGGGCGCCTGCGCTGGTGCCAGTGCCCTGGGCAACGGCATCCAAGCCGGCCGCGTTTGCTCCACTTCCGATCGCGATGGCGCGCAGGCCGCTGGCTGACGAATTGGTATCGATCGCTACGGAATCGGTGCCGGTCGCACTTCCACCACCGAGCTGCACGCTTCCCGCGCTCGCGGCCGAGGCGGTCAGCACCGCGACGGCTAACGCGAGTGCCGTCGCGACGGCCGACCCGCCGATTCCCAGTGACCCGAGGCTTAAGCGATCCCGCTTCACGCCAAGGACACGGTGCGCCTGACGCAGCACGGCCAGCAGCCGTCGCCGCAGCGAAGTGCTGCCCGCATCGCCCGATGCGACCCAGCTCCGGACGAAGCCGGCGCGCCCTCGAGGCTTCAGCGATTTTGTTGAGTTGTGTGCGACAGCCATGGTGCGCCCCTTTCGCGACATCTGGTCCAGACGCCGGAGGCGACGCGCCATGGACCGGGCCGACGCGCGGGCCCGCCGGCCGCACGCGCGAAAAAATAACGATGATCGTGCACACGATCATCGTCCCGTCCTGGCCAACGATGTGTCGAATTCAACGAGCGCATCTTGCCACCCAGCGCTCGCTCGACTGCCCCATCAATGTGCCCCGAGTCGTCATGTTGCAAAATGATAGACACAATTTTGCCAGCGTCACTCAGCAGGCCGTCCAAATAACACGCAGATCGTCTCACAAGTTGAAGGATTCGCTCGATGCACCATGAGTTGTTTGCACATACCTCAACCGGTAGTTGATCGGCGGCGCATGCGCTCGCGCATCTCGCGCGGGCTGACGCCGAATTCGCGGCGGAAGGCGCGGGTGAAATCGGACGCCAGCTTGAAGCCGTGGCGATAGGCGATCTCCTGCACCTGCCTCTCGGCGGATGAGACAAGTTCTGCATGCGCCGCGCGCAGCCGCTTGCGCAGGATGTAGCCGGCAACGCCGCCGACGCTCTCGAATGCACGGTAGAGGGCAGAACGCGAGATCCGCAATTGCTGCGCAATGCGGTCCGGCGTCAGGTCGAAGTCGGCGAGATGCGACTCTATATAAAGACGCGCACGCTCGAACAGCACCGACTCGATCGCGCCGCGCGCCTGCTCCAGTCGATCCGAGGAGAGTTGGATGCACGCGGCGATCATCTGCGCGGTCGCCCGCCCCGCCTGCCTCAACTCCTCCGAGGACATGAAGGTGATGCGCGTTTCGAGGCGGTCGAAATAATCGGCCAACAATTCGATCAGATTGCCTTCGAGTAGAATATTGCAGACACCGTCGAGCCGATCGGCCACATCGGCGAACGACTGGCGCGGCAAACCCAGCACCAGGCCGTCATAGTCCGTGATGCTGCCGCGGAAATCCTCATCGAGCGAGATCAGGAACATGGCGCCCGGCCCGGCGTGAATCCGCCGGTCTGTGGTCTCGAAGCGGGCTTCGCCGGAGCGCACCCGGTACAGCCACCAGATATCGACGGGCGTGCCATGCGACGGTTTGATGACACGGGCGAATGATTGCGCGGCGAATCGCCCCGACGTGAAGACGACATCGGCCATGTTGCAGGTCAGGTACTCCACCAGGAACCCGTGCGCAGGGCTATGACCTTCCGGTGGCGCAACGTCGACCAGCGAAGCCATCCGCGTCTTCCAGACCTCGAACTGCTCCGAGGGCGGATAGTGTCGTGTCGAGAACAGCCGCGGCGGCGCGGGGGTTACATCCCTGATGTTCCGCGGCTCGCGCGGCAAGGGAACGTGTTCCAGGAACTGCGCTGCGTGTGCCGGCGTCTTGTCGTCTTCTTGCATGTACTTTCGTGCCCCGTTGGCGCGAACGACGAACGTTGGCTCAACGGAGGCGCATTCCCAAGGTTGCGTCGCCGGCCGCTCACAGACCGGCGAATTTCGGGGAGACAAGGAAGAGGCATTTTCGGGATTCGGACATCGACGGCTTACGCCGGCCGCTCCCGATAGGGTTGACGCAGGTTCCTCTGGCAGTCGTGCTCGCACATGGCGTTCATCATTGTCGCGTCATTGCCGTGTCCGGCTCGGATGCTCCGTCACGAGCAGGCTTGACTGATCTAGAGAACAATCTGCGCGAGAACCAGAGGGGCGGCAACGCGCGGCGTGCAGAAATCCAAGATTGCGTTCATGCGATGCGATCGGGCAACGCATCATCGCAGGGTCTTCAGAAAATTTTCTCGATCTCCGCGTTCGGACGAAACGCATGTCGCTGCAAAGGCGAGACCTAAGCACGGTAGATGACATATCGAGAATCCCACGCATGATCGCATTGCGAACGCTCTTGCCCAATCATGCGGCAATCCACCGCCTGCGACGTGAATGCAATCCGTACGAATCGAACACGCGCGAGGCGTACATGCGCGCGCACGCTGCGGCATTCACATGTGAGCGTCGAGATGACGAAAGTCACAAGTGCCCGTCGAATTTTTCTGCGAGCACAGCGCGCTAAGCAAAGCGATCGCGTCGCGGGCGGCTCGCGCCGTCCCGCGAGGTCATGCCGAGCGCAACGCGAGGGAAAACCCTGCCGCTGTCTCTCAAGCCTGCACGCGCGCGGACTTCCTGTAGTCAGCGGTTCCGGCGCGCAGCAGATCGCAGAATTGAAGTGCGAGACGGCTTCGCGGCCGCTGCGACGGAAGCAGCAACATGGTGACGATCTCCAGCCGTGGCACGAACGGCTTGAGTACGATTTTGGAGCTTGCAAAATCCCGGGCCACGATCGGGTCGACGATCGAGAAACCCAGTCCCTGTGCAACCAGGGCACAACGCTGCATGCTGTACTGGATCTCCGCGACCGTCTTGATCTCGACCTTGGCCTCATCGAGGATGCGTTCAAAGCGGGACCGATGCGGTGCGCTCGGGGAAGCTGCGATCATGGGCTCTCCCCGCAGATCTTGCGCTGCGATCGATCGCTTCGAGCGCAACCGGTGCTGGCGGGGCAGGACGCAGACCGCCTCCGTTGTCATGAGGAGCTCGTCGTCGACCGCGGCAAACCCCGCCTGCGGCCGCGCCAGTCCGACGTCGCATTGTCCCGAGGCCACCAGACTCCAGACGCGCTCGGGGCTGTGGACAGCGACGGATACGACGATGTCGGGATTCTTCCGCAGGAAGCTGCTGACGATCTGCGGCATCAACGAATAGGTGAACGCCGGAAGACATGCGATCCTGAGCGTCCCGCTGCCGCGCTCGCGAATGCCACGCGCGGCGCGCGCCAGATACTCGAGGCCGGCCTGGTTTCTCTCGACCTCGCGCAGGAATATCTCGCCTTCCGGCGTCAGCGTGACGCCGCCTCGCCCGCGTTCGAACAACGCAAAACCGATCTCGCGCTCGAGACGTGCGATCGCGCGGCTGATGAAAGGCTGCCCCACCCGAAGGCTCAAGGCGGCCTTGGTGATTCCGTTGTGGCGCACGACCTCTCGAAACAGGTCGATATGTCTTGGATTCAGGGGCATAACCAATTTGCATATGAACTGGCGTTCCGGTCATTTGACGGCATGCTCATCGGGTGCGTCAATAGGGCATATACCCGTCGAGCAATCATGCAAGCCTCGCCACCGACCGCATCCTGTTGACCAGGATCACCGGCCCGGAGTCTTCGCGCGCACAGCAGCTTCGCGAGGCAGCCATGCTGCGGCGGCTCGATCGCGGCACATCTGACCGGCCGAACACCGCGCGCCTGGCGGCGGCACGGGAGCAGGTCGACACCGCGGCTGCGTTCGCAATCGAGGCCGCGGGATCGGGAGACCTCCTCGGCGTTTCCGGGTTCGGCGCGATCGACCGGCACGAAAAGCGGGCGACGTTCGCTTCCATCTGGAGCATCGGACGGCTGGACGAGGCCGTGCTCGTCAGTCACGTTGCACATCTCATGACGCGGTATGCGTTCGAGGTGCTCGACGTCGAGCGGACCGAGCTGCATCTGGACTGGCGCCTGAGGCACATGCTTGATCTCTACGCCGCCCTCGGCTTCCGCTGCGAAGGAAGGCTTCGCGCATATTTCGCGGCCGATGAAGGTCCGTCCGCCGATGCTGCGGTCCTGAGCATGGTTCGCTCCGAATGGCCCTCCGTTGTGCGTCGGCAGTGCGGGGTTCTCGCCGGCGAAACGTGGCGCTACCGGCTTCCGTCCGACCGCCCTCCATAGCGGCGGCCAAGCTCGGACAAAACGATGTCACGCGAATGCGGGCGTATCACCGGCAGCGCAATACACTCAGTGTCGTCCCTGCGAAAGCAGGGACCCATAACCACGAATGGTTATCGTTGAGCGAAGACTGAACGACGAATCCCTTCAACAGCATCCGCCGCGGAGTATGGGTCCCTGCTTTCGCAGGGACGACGCCTGGAGGGAGCCGCGACCCCTCGGTTCAAACACTGCTGTCTCTGGAATACTGGTTCACCCGCCTGCGGGGATGACATCGCGCTGTTTGACAGGTTGAAGCAGAACCACGACCTCGTCGTTGTGACGCGTGGCTTGCCGAGCCGAAGCTCGCGGCCGCAAGCCCGCCTCCGCCCGTCGGGCTTCGGCGCGGCATCCTTCTCTCGCTGCGCGAGCGAAGGATGGTGGGTGCGACAGGGATCGAACCTGTGACCCCTACCATGTCAAGGTAGTGCTCTCCCGCTGAGCTACGCACCCAAAGCGTATTTGGATCGGGTCCCTATAACGGACGGCGGCGGGGCAGGCAAGGATACAAAGTGAAGGTTTTTTGGCGAATCAGGCCGCCAGCAACTTGTTCACTTCGCTGACCAATTCCCTGAGGTGCACGGGCTTGGCCAGCACCTTGGCGTTTTTCGGCGCCTCCGAATCGGAATTGAGGGCCACCGCGGCAAAGCCGGTGATGAACATGATCTTGATATCGGGATCGAGTTCCGAGGCACGGCGCGCCAGCTCGATGCCGTCCATCTCGGGCATCACGATGTCGGTAAGCAGCATTTCGAACGGCTCCTCGCGCAGCCGCTGGTAGGCCGACATGCCGTTGTCGTGCGGCGAGACCTTGAAACCCGCGTTTTCGAGCGCCTTGACCAGGAAGCGGCGCATATCGGTGTCGTCTTCGGCGAGAAGTATTTTCGGCATGGCAGGAATCGTCGAATCCGGCTTGAGGAGCAGTCCGAACAGTTAGCCCGACAGACGGTAAATTTCGGGTGAAATTTGCGTCAAGCCAGCGGCAAATGCGCGCCACCCATTTGTGGACTGAACCGGATATCGAATCAACCGGGGGCCGCATTTGCTGCTTTTAAGACGCGTTCCAGCTGAAACCACACTCTTTTCACTTGGCAGAATGATCGCGATTACCGACAATGCCTGCCCATAAATCTCCGCTTTTCCGGCAGACTCAGTTGTTGCGGGGCGAGGCGGACGCAAGGGACGGCGCCAAGGGAATGACCGAATTTGCTGGCGAGTTGTCGCCCCCGTTCGAGATCGTTGAGCCGCAGGCCTGGCGCGCGCCGATCATCTTCAATTCCCCGCATTCGGGCTCGGTCTACCCGGCCGAATTCCTCGAGGCGTCGCGAATCGATGTGGTGTCGCTGCGCCGCTCCGAAGACTCGTTCATGGACGAGCTGATCGCGGGCCTCAGCGATCGCGGCTTTCCGATCGTGCGGGTCAATTTCCCGCGCTCCTATGTCGACGTGAACCGCGAGCCCTACGAGCTCGACCCGCGCATGTTCACCGGGCGGCTGCCGAGCTTTGCCAATACGCGCTCGATGCGGGTAGCCGGCGGCCTCGGCACCATCCCGCGCGTGGTCGGCGACGGCCAGGAGATCTATCGCGAGCGGCTCGACGTCGACGATGCGCTGCGCCGGATCGAGGTGCTCTACAAGCCCTATCACCGCGCGCTGCGCCGGCTGATCAACAAGGCGCACCAGGCGTTCGGCGCGGTGATCGTGGTCGACTGCCACTCGATGCCGTCGGTCGGCGTGTCGCGCGACGAGCCGCGCCGGCCCGACGTCGTGATCGGCGACCGCTACGGCACGAGCTGCGCGCCGCTCTTGCCCGACCTCGTCGAGGAGATCATGAGCTCGCTCGGCTATTCGATCGGCCGCAACAAGCCCTATGCCGGCGGCTTCATCACCGAGCATTACGGCAACCCGGCGAGCGGCCTGCACACCGTGCAGATCGAGCTCAACCGCGCAGTCTATATGGATGAGCGGCGCCGCGAGCGCGGGCCGCGCTTCGCGCAGATGGCCGCCGACTTCGCCACCCTGGCGGATGCGCTCGCGAAAATCCCGTTCGGCGATCTCGGCCCGTTCCAGGCGGCTGCGGAGTAATCAATCCTTCGTCGGGCACTGCGATCCCGACGAAGTCATGAACCAGGAATTCAAGTTGGCGGCGCGATAAGCGCCGAACTGGATTCTCAGTTCACTTGCGGAAACGACGGCCCAAGAAAAAAGGGCCGCTTGAATGAACAAGCGGCCCAAGTCTAGGGAGGAAACGCCCAAGGAGGGCAGCGATAGCGCGAGGCGCTACCGCACCGCAACAATATGCGACCGCGCTGCACAAAACGCAAGAACTTTCGAAACATTTCTTGGGTAATGTTGGAAAGTCTGGCGAAACTGCAACAGGCCGGCAGGAGCGGCTTTCCGTATGTAGGATCAATATCTTACAAGGGAAGCCCAGAGCGGTCGGCGCTCCGCGCATAGCTTGTATACCAGAATTCGCAACTTCGTGATCGAGGCCGAGACCCGGTGCGCTTTCGAATCCGAAGCCAAATCGAAAGTCCGGAACCGCGTCGTCGGGCTGGATAACACTCCGTTAATCGTGCGCGCCGCGCCGGATTGAGCTAGGCAAGAACGCATCCGATTTCTACCGCGTCGTTTGCGCAGTTCAGGGACATGCCGTGACGGTCATCGACTTTACCGCCTTCATCGGCCGCCTCGCGACCGCATCCGGCGAAACCATCCTGCCCTTCTTCCGCACCTCGCTCTCGGTCGACAACAAGAGTTCGAACGATTTCGATCCGGTCACCGAGGCCGACCGGGCGGCGGAAGCCGTGATGCGGCGGCTGATCAAGTCGAACTTCCCCCAGCACGGCATCGTCGGCGAGGAGTTCGGCAATGAGCGCGAGGACGCCGACTATGTCTGGGTGCTCGATCCGATCGACGGCACGAAATCCTTCATCGCCGGCTTTCCGATCTGGGGTACGCTGATCGCGCTGCTGCACAAAGGTACGCCGGTATTCGGCATGATGCACCAGCCCTATATCGGCGAGCGCTTCTCGGGCGACAACGGCTCGGCGCACTACTCCGGCCCGTCGGGCGAACGGCGGCTCTCGGTGCGGCGCTGCGCGTCGCTGAAGGAGGCGACCCTCTTCACCACGAGCCCGCTACTGATGAATCCGGATGACCGCGCCCGCTTCGGCCGCATCGAGAACGCGGCGCGCCTGTCGCGCTATGGCGGCGACTGCTACTCCTATTGCATGCTCGCCGCCGGCCATCTCGACCTCGTGGTCGAGACCGAGCTGAAGCCGTACGACATTGCCGGCCTGATCCCGATCGTCACCGGCGCCGGCGGCGTCGTCACCACCTGGGACGGCAAGCCGGCGCAAAGCGGCGGTCGCATCATCGCGGCCGGCGACCCGCGCGTGCACGAAGCGGCGATGAAGCTGCTGAACGCCTGAGTTCCTGGCCTGATTCTTGAGTTGCCGGGCGCCTGATCTGCGCCCATCCTGACCGCAACCAGAAAAGTCAGGGATGGGCGACATGACGATGTGCGGCAGGCTGTTGGCGGCCCTTCTCCTGCTTCTCGCGCCCGTCACGGCTTCGGCCCAGGATTTCCCGACCAAGCCGCTCCGGCTGATCGTGCCGTTCCCGCCCGGCGGACCGAACGACATCATCGCACGGGTGATCGGGCAGAAGATCTCGGAGCTCGCAAGGCAACCCGTCATCGTCGACAACCGCGCCGGCCAGGGCGGCGTGCTCGGCACCGACGCAGTCGCGAAGGCGGCGCCCGACGGCTACACGGTCGCGATCGCGAGCGCGGGCGCGCTGGCGATCAGCCCGAGCATGGAGAAGGTCGCCTACGACACGCTGAAGGACCTCGCGCCGGTGACGCTGGTCGCGACGGTGCCGGAGATGCTGGTGGTCGCCGCCAACGTGCCGGCGAAGAACATGAACGAGCTGGTCGCGCTCGCCAAGGCGCGGCCGGGCAAGCTCAACTTCGCCTCCTCCGGCCCCGGCAGCCTGCCGCATCTCGCCTGCGAATTGTTCAAGCTGACGGCAAAGGTCGACATCGTGCACGTGCCCTATCGCGGTGCCGCGCCGGCGGTGAACGACCTGTTGGGTCAGCAGGTGCAGATGACCTTCCTCGACCTGCCGGTGATCCTGCCGCAGATCAAGGCGGGCGCGCTGCGGCCGATCGCGCTCGGTGGGCGCGAACGCGCGCCGACCGCGCCCGACGTGCCGACCACGGCGGAAGCCGGCATGCCCGACCTGATCATCGAGAACTGGTACGGCATGGTCGCGCCGGCCGGAACGCCGCCGGCGATCGTCGCAAGGCTGAACCAATTCGCCACAGCGGCGATGGCCGATCCGATCGTCAAGCAAAAGCTCGCCGAGCAAGGCCTGACGCTGGCCGGCGACACGCCGGAGCATTTCCGCGACTTCATCGCTGCCGACATCAGGAAATGGGCGAAGGTGATCCAGGACGCCGGCGTGGTGACGACGAAATGAGCCAGCCGTCAGCGCTGCGCTTCGGCGCGCAGATAGTCCACGAGCTGCTTGGCCGCCCGCGGCAGCGCCTTGAAGCTGCGCGCGCAGATCGTCAGGCGGCGGTTGGCCCAGGCGTCGCGGATCCTTATCGTCGTGATCGGCATCGACGCCGCGCAACGCCGCGCCGCGGTCTCCGGGATCACGGCGATGCCGACATCGGCGGCGACCATCTGGCAGATCGCATCGAAGCCGCGCAGGCGGGCGCGGAAGCGCAGCCGCGCACCGAGCTTTGCGGCGTGCCGCGAGATATGAACCTGCAGCGCGGACGTTGCCGTGAGCCCGACGAAATCGCGGCCGACCACTTCCTGGAAGTCGATCTGGCGACGGCCGCCGAGATCGCTGCGTCGCGACGCCACCAGCATCAGGCGGTCCTCGCTGAACAGGAAGCGCTCGACGCTGTCGGGCAGCGCGTGCTCCGCGGCGAAGCCGAGATCGGCGGCGCCGCTGGCGATCGCGGTTGCGATATCGGTGCTCTCGCGCTCCTCGACGTCGACGCTGATATCGGGATGCTCGTGCAGGAATGCCGCGAGCGCGCGCGGCAGATGCTCCGACAGGCCCGAGGTGTTGGCCAGCAGCAGCACGTTGGCGCGAACGCCGCTGGCATAGGCGGCGAGATCGCTTTGCAGCGCCTCGACATTGTGGATCACGATGCGGGCATGGCCGAGCAGGCTCTCGCCCGCCGCCGTCAGTTCGACGCCGCGCCGACCGCGCTTGAGCAGCGCGACGCCGAGCGCTTCCTCGAGGCCCTTGATCCGCTCGCTGGCCGAAGCCAGCGCAAGGTTCGCGCGCGCCGCGCCCTGCGTGATGCTGCGCGCATCGGAAACCGCGATGAACAATTGCAAGTCGGTCAGGTCGAACCGCATGACGTTTCCCGCCCCCATACCTTCGGGTCGCCCGAAGGCTAACTCCGTAACCTCCAGATTGTGCCGTTCGCATCGATCGGTCAATGTGCCGCCATGGTCGACCATCTCCTGATCTTCATCGCTTTCGCCTTCCTGCTCGCCGGCTTCGTCAAGGGTACGCTCGGCCTCGGCCTGCCGACGGTCGCGATGGGGCTGCTCGCAACCACGATGGCGCCGGGCCAGGCGATTGCGATCGTGATCGTGCCGGCGATCGTCACCAATATCTGGCAGACCTTCGTCGGTCCCTATCTGCGCGACATCATCAAGCGGCTGTGGCCGCTGATGCTCGGCACCGTGGCCGGGATCTGGATCAATGCCGGCCTGCTGACCGGGCCTTACGCGGCGTACGGCACCGTGGTGCTGGGCGTGCTGCTGGTGATCTACGCAATCGTCGGCCTGAGCCGGTTCAGCTTCAAGGTCGCGCGGCGCGACGAGAAATGGATCGGCGGCATCGTCGGCGTCATCACCGGGCTGATCTCGGCGGCGACCGGCGTTCAGGTCATCCCCTCGATGCCGTTCATGCAGGCGATCGGCATGGAGAAGGACGAACTGGTGCAGGCGCTCGGCGTGTTCTTCACCACCGCGACCGTGGCGCTTGCCTTCAACCTCACGGCCTCGGGCCTGCTGACGGCAGCCACCGCGCTGCCGGGCGCGGTCGCGATGGCGGCGTCGTTCACCGGCATGTTCATCGGCCAGGCGGTTCGCACGCGGATGCATCCCGAGGCGTTCCGCCGCTGGTTCCTGATCTCGATGATCCTGCTCGGCATCTATCTCGCCGGCAGCGCGCTGCTCAAGATCCACGGCTAGAGCGGCACAGCCAGAGCGCCAAGGCGCGAGCTAGCGCGCTTCCAGCGTCGCAACGCGGACGCCGAGATAGATGAAGAGCGCGCCGAGCGAGCGGTTGATCCAGGCGATCACGCCGGCCGATTGCCTGATGCGGCCGGCAGCCCGCGCCGCGAAGGCCGCAAGACCAAGGCACCACAGCGTGCCGCCGGTGATGAAGATCAGCCCGAGCACCAGGAAGGCGAGCGTCTTGTGCGGCGAATCGGCCGCCACGAATTGCGGCAGGAAAGCCAGGAAGAACAGCGCCACCTTGGGGTTGAGGGTATTGGTCAGCGCCCCCTGCCAGAACACGCGCGAGATCGAGGTCTCGCCGCCCTGCCCTGTGATGTCAGCGATTGGCTTGGCGCGCGCCAGCAGCATCTGCAGACCGGTCAGCACCAGATAGGCCGCGCCGACCAGCTTGACGGCCAGGAACGCGGTCGACGAGGCCATCAGCAGCGCCGACAGGCCGATCGCCGCACCCAGCACATGGACCAGGCAGCCGCAGCTGATACCGATCGCCGCAGCGGCGCCGCCGCGCCATCCGAGCTGAATCGTGCGCCCGATGATATAGGCGGTATCCGGCCCCGGTGTGACGTTGAGCAGCAGCCCGGACAGGACGAACAGCCAAAGCTCGTGAATTCCCAGCATGTCAGCGACGTTAACCTATGCAAGTAGCCGTCCGGAAAGGCTGATCCGCCAGCCGGCGCCATCCCGGCGACACACGAATTCAGTAGAGAACTGACTGTACCATCCGTTGGTCGCGTGCCAATTGCTGCTACTATGCATTATAGGTGCCTGCAAACCGGGCTTCCGCCGGACCCGGCCTGTCTTGTAAGTATCGGATTCGGTCACCTCGGCTAAAGTGGCCATTCCAGGGCACAGGAGACATGGAAAGACGGCTCGCTGCCATTCTTTGCGCTGATATCGCCGGCTATTCCCGCATGATGGGTGCCGACGAGGCGGGGACGCATGCCTCGTTCAAGGCGCACCGCAGCGCGATTTACCCGATCATCCTCAACCATGGCGGCCGTATCGTCAAAAACACCGGCGACGGCTTCCTGCTGGAATTTCCGAGCATCATCGGCGCGATCGAGGCCGCCGTCGCGATGCAGACCCTGATGGCCGAGCGCAACGAACATCTGCCGGCCGACCGTGCCATGCACTTCCGGATGGGCGTCCACATGGGCGACGTCATGGCCGACGAGGACGAGGTGTTCGGCGACGACGTCAACATCGCGGTCCGTCTCGAGACAGTCGCAACGCCCGGCGGCATCGCGGTGTCGGACAAGGCCCGCACCGAAGCGGGACGGCGGCTTGCCGTCACCCTCGTCGACGCCGGCCCGCACCGCTTCAAGAACATCGCCGAGCCGGTCAATGTCTGGACCTGGGCGCCGGCCGGGTCCGATGCCCAGGAGCAGGTTCCGGACGACGGCCCGCATCTGCCGGGGCAATACCGGACTGCAATCGTCGGCGTGCTGCCGTTCGACAATCTCAGCGGCGGCGCCGACGAATATTTCTCGGACGGCCTGACCGAGGACCTGATCCACGCGCTGTCGCTGCAATCCTTCTATCGCGTGCTGAGCCGCAACTCGACCTTCGCCTACAAGGGCAAGAACGTCTCGACCCGGCTGATCGCGCGCGAGATCGACGCAACCTATCTGATCCAGGGTTCGGTACGGCGCGCCGGCAACAAGATCCGCGTCTCCGCCGAACTGATCGCGCCCGAGAAGGGCGAGCAGCTGTGGACCGGCCGCTACGACCGCGACATGGGCGACCTGTTCGCGATGCAGGACGAGATCACCGCGAATCTCTCCGCCGCCGTCGCGCAGGAGATCTATCGCGCCGAGGCCTCGGCACCGGCGCGCTCGCCGAACGCCGAACTGACGGCGTGGGATCGCTTCCTGAAGGGGCTGTCGCACTACTATCAGCAGACCAAGGACGATTGCGAAACCGCGATCGCGCTGTTCAAGGAGGCGATCGAGCTCGACCCCGCGCTGTCGATCGCGCGCGCCTATCTCGCGCTGATCCAGATCCAGAGCATCCAGTTCGGCTGGATTCCGAGCACGCGCGAATTGTGGGCCTCGTCGGTCAGCCTGGCCGAGAGCAGCGTGCGGCTCGACCCGCGCTCCTCGTTCGCGTTTTCGCTGCTGGCCTACCTGCACGCGATGCAGGGCCATTACGAAGCCGCGATGGACGCCATCAAGCGGGCGATCGAGCTCAACCCCTACGACATGGGCGCGCGCGGCGTGCTGGGAATCTGCCACATGGTGATCGGCGACCATCGCAAGGCGGTCGATCTGTTCTCGACGGCGGTCCAGCGCGGCAACAGCGACCCGCGCTACCAATGGGCGGCGCTGAACGCGTTCAGCCATTATCTGCTCGGGCAATATGACGCGTCGCTGTCGTGGTCGCGCGAGGGGCTGTATCTGAACCCGAACCATCTGCAGTGCCTTGCAGTGCGCACCGCAGCGCTCGCCCAGCTCGGCCGCGCCGACGAGGCCGCGCAGGCAGCCGAGGCACTGCTCGCCAACCATCCGGAGCTGACGGTCGAACGTCACTTGCGCAATTTCCACTGGAAGAACCCGGCCGACATCGCGCATTATCGCGACGGCCTCTTGAAAGCCGGCCTGCCGTTCGGCAAACTCGCTCTGGTTGCGTCCACATCGAAATTCGCCATCGACTCCTGAGCGAATTCATCCACCGGTAATGGATGCTTTTTAAGCTGACGCTTTTCAGGATGTGGTTTGATGTCCGATACGGCTGCAAGCAAGGCGCCCGCCCCGCAGATTTCTCCTGACAATCCCTGCCCGTTCCTGCGGGCGCTCGTCGCCGGCAACTATGTCGGCGGCCATATCGTGCCGCTGCCTGAACTGACAGGCACCATCGGACGCGCAACCGGCAAGACCGGGTTCGAGGGGTTCACCGCGCGAGCGAAGATCTTCATGGTGGCGCAGATCGCCAACGGCCTCGGTCCTTTCAGCCAGCTGCGCAGCCTGTTCCAGGGCGCCATTCTCGACGCGTTGCGCAACGGCCCACTCGACAAGCACGGCGCCGGCTCGCGCATCCTCGACCAGCACGCGGTGGTCCATGAGGACGAGATTGCGCGGCTCGCGACCTTCGGCAAGGATTACAAGGCCCCCGACGGCAGCGTCGAACGCGGGCTGTCGGCCGCCGAGATCAAGACCTTCATGGCGGCGAACTTCCAGCGCGCCAAGGACGAGCATCCGCCGTCCTACGGCATCCTGCACTGCTACTATCCGCTCCTGATGCTGGGCGAGTGGCCGGTGCTGCTCGACATCATGGGCAAGGGCGAAGGCAAGGACCGCTATCTCAGCGTCGCCGAGGTCAGGACGCTGTTCGTGGACAAGCGCTTTCCCGATCGGATCATCGCGCTGCTACAGCGCTAGATTTTTGTTTGACGCGTTTTCTTCACGCGAACCGGGATCCGCTTCGCTCGGAAACGCCATGCCTCACTTGAACAGCGGCGTGCCGGGCACGAACGCGTCGAACGCCGCCCAGAATTGGCCGCGGTAGCGGTCCTGCTCCTGTAGGATTTCGTGCTTGGAGCCGGCGATCACGAGATGCGAGCCGGCGCGCAAGTGATAGGCGAACTCCTCGATCGCGGCCGTCGACACCACCTCGTCATTGCTCGCCGCCAGCATCAGGATCGGCTGGCGGATTTCGGACGGATACGACATGCCGCGGAAGGTGCGCATCGCGGTGAACGCGGTGTCGGCCCAGGCGATCGTCGGCGCCGCGATGCCGAGCGTCGGATCTTCGTCCAGGATCGCCGCGTTGCGGGCATGGCGCACCGGATCGCTGGTCACGGGATTGCCGATGAAGGGCGCGAGGCCGACCAGTTCGTCGCCGCCGCCGGGTACATAGCGGCCGCCCTGCCCGGCCAGCCGCATGATCCTGAGCAGCGCGCTCGGGAAGAACGACACGCGGCGGCGCGGCAGGTCGATCATCGGCGCCGACAGCACCATGCGATCGAACCAGCGCTTGCCGGCATGCGCGAGGCGCAGCATCACCGCACCGCCCATCGAATGCGCTAGCGCGAAATAGGGCGGCGGGCAGTCGGGCAGCACCACCTGCTGCACGAAGGTCTCGACGTCGACCTCGTAGTCGGCGAAGTCGCGCACGTAGCCCTTGCGGGGATCGCGCAGCCGCCGCGACGAGTGGCCCTGCCCGCGCCAGTCGATCATCGCCACCGCAAAGCCGCGGTCGCGCAGATCGCGCACGGTCTCGAAATATTTTTCGATCATCTCGCCGCGCCCGCCGAACACGCAGACCGTGCCCTTGCGGCCGGGCGGCGGCGCCCAGCGTGCAAAGCGCAGCTCGGCCCCGTCTGGTGTCTTGATGGTGCCACTGACAACGTCGTCCGGAACCGGGTTGGCGGGAATCGAGACGAGCGTCATGAAGGGGACCGGAGTGGTGAGACAGGGTGGAGATCAAGGACGCCGGCGCCGAAAAATGCGACGCGGTTTCCGCCTCTTGAACGCGACGTGACCCCTCCCATATCACCTCCGTGCAGGCCGCTACCAGTGTTTCGGAACCGAAACATCAGGCTGCACACATCTAAGCCCGGCCCGATGGCGGGCGGGTAACTGAAACAGTCGCTCAATGGAGGACTATTCCTATGCGTAGCTACGACCTCACTCCGTTTTATCGTTCCACCGTCGGCTTCGACCGCCTCTTCAACCTGCTCGATCAGGTGACCTCGGACGGCAGCCCCGGCTATCCCCCCTACAACATCGAGCGCACCGGCGAGAATGCTTACCGGATCAGCGTTGCGGTCTCCGGCTTCTCGCAGGCCGAGCTTTCGATCGTCGCGAAGGAGAACACGCTGACGATCAAGGGCGAGAAAACCGCCAACGAGAACTCCGGCAACGGCTCCGAAGTGCTCTATCGCGGCATCGCCTCCCGCGCCTTCGAGCGCGTCTTCCAGCTTGCCGACTTCGTGCAGGTGAAGAACGCTTCGCTCGAGAACGGTCTGCTCCACGTCGATCTCGTCCGCGAGATTCCCGAGGCCAAGAAGCCCCGCAGCATTCCGATCGGCGGCGGCGAGAAGGCCCCGCAGGTCGTTGACGGCTCGGCCGGCAAGGTCGCCGCCTAAGCAACAAACCCCGCGTCAGCAGATATTGGCTGATCGCGAAAACGCCCCGGGAAACCGGGGCGTTTTTTGTTGCGGCGGGCCGTGGCCCAGTTCAGGCCTTCGTAGCCCGGATGGAGCGAAGCGCAATCCGGAAAGGTCTTGCCGCCGAGACGTCCCCGGATTTCGCTGCGCTCCATCCGGGCTACGGATCTCACTCCAATCCCTGCACCTTGGGCATCGCCTGGGTCGGCAGGATCGCGGGCGCAGGCGGCGGAGCACCCTGACCGACGGTCGGAGCCTCGGCTTGCTGGACGGCTTGCGGGGCAGCCTGGGCCTCGGCCGGCTTTGGGGCTGCGGCCTGCTCGGCCGGCGCGGGTGCGGCTGCCTGAGCAGGCTGCGACGTAGCCGCCTGCGGGACGGCGGCCTGAGCCGCCGGGGCGGGAGCCTGAGCTGCCGCCGCCGGAACCTGGGCAGCTGGAGCCTGGGCCTTGGCCGAGAGCGGGCTGCGTTTGGGCACCGGCACGCGGCTGGCGACATGCGGGATCGGGAGCGGCGGGCGCGGCACCCGGGCCTGGATCGGCCGCGGCATCGGCCCGGCGGGACCGTCGGTCGCGCTCATTTCCTCTTCGTAATTGTCGCCGAGCCGAGAGGCCGGCGTGAAGCGGATGATGTGGCCGTCGCGGGCATCGATCACCAGCCGGCCGTCGTCGCCGCCCTGGTCGATCACCGAGATCGTGTAGACGAACCCGCGCTGCCGGGGCGCGCCAAGCGGCAGATAGCCGTTCTCGCGGAGCACGGTGTAGACCTCGACCGGCGGCAACAGGCTCGGCACACGGCCGTAGCGCGGCGGCGGCGGAACCTCGGGCATGGCGGCATAGGGCCCGTCCATGTCGGATACCCTGACCAAAAGCGGGCTGCCGATCCGGGCGGGCGTCGCCAGCTGGGCCTCGGCCGCGGCTGCGCTGAGCGCGAGGGCCGCGGCAGCAACCGAACCTGTGAACAACTTCATCGCCGTAACTCCTGTCTGCCCGCCCTTGGGAGCGTTCCCGCTCTCTTGCCGGCTTGCCCCAGGGCAAAATTTCAGTTTCAAATTCGGCGGTCCTTGGTCGCTCCTTGGGCCAGATCACGGCGTGTTTGCTTCGAATCAGGGGCGCGGCGCGGCCCGCCGAGCCGTTCGATCCGAGCATGCGGGCGAGGACTTCCTCGCGCTTGTGTGATAGACAAAAATTTGGCAAGGTCGTAGTTAGGACAGCAAAGCTGTCTCAATTTCGCGGCCATCCCGGCATAGGGATTGCAACGAGACCTCGGCGCCCCGAGCTCCGAGAATGCTGCAGGCAGGGCCGTCCCTCAGGGGACGTTGAAACGCCCGTCGTCTGAATTTAGGAAAATGCGGCTCGCGGCGGACGAGCGGTGGCCCGGTGGGTGCCGCAACGTCCAAGGTGCGCCAAATATGGTGGGGCCCTTACGAAAGGGAGAGGACACATGAGCGGGTCGGAATTCGAGCGCGAAAACATCGTGGCAGGAACGCTGTCGGCGACCGCGGACTCGAAAGCCGCCGAGCCCGCGCGTGAGCTCCACACCTGGCGTCCTGAAGCCGAAGGCCTGTTTGATCCGAGCCTGGAAAAGGATTCCTGCGGCGTCGGCTTCATCGCCAACATCAAGGGCCAGAAGTCGCACCAGATCGTCTCCGACGCGCTGAACATCCTGTGCAACCTCGAGCATCGCGGCGCCGTCGGCGCCGATCCGCGCGCCGGTGACGGCGCCGGCATCCTGGTGCAGATCCCGCACGCCTTCTTCGCGCGCAAGACCGCGGAGCTCGGCTTCAAGCTGCCGCAGCCCGGCGAATACGCCATCGGCGCGCTGTTCATGCCGCGCGATGCCGCGTGGCGAAACGTGATCAAGAGCATCATCGCCGACGAGATCAAGAACGAGGGCTTCAAGCTGCTCGGCTGGCGCGACGTGCCCAGTGACAATTCCTCGCTCGGCGTCACCGTGAAGCCGACCGAGCCCTACCACATGCAGGTCTTCATCGGCCGCAATGGTGCGGCCAAGACCGAGGACGATTTCGAGCGCCACCTCTACATCCTGCGCAAGTCGATCTCGCAGGCGATCTATCAGCGCCGCGACCGCGGCATGGCGGGCTACTATCCGTGCTCGCTGTCGTGCCGCACCGTGATCTACAAGGGCATGTTCCTCGCCGACCAGCTCGGCAAGTACTATCCCGACCTGCATGAGGCCGACTTCGACAGCGCGCTGGCGCTGGTGCATCAACGCTTCTCGACCAACACCTTCCCGACCTGGTCGTTGGCGCATCCGTACCGGATGATCGCCCATAACGGCGAAATCAACACGCTGCGCGGCAACGTCAACTGGATGGCAGCGCGGCAGGCTTCCGTGCATTCGGAGCTCTACGGCAAGGACATCAGCCGCCTCTGGCCGATCTCCTATGAAGGCCAGAGCGACACCGCCTGCTTCGACAACGCGCTCGAATTCCTGGTGCAGGGCGGTTACTCGCTGCCGCACGCCGTGATGATGATGATCCCGGAAGCGTGGGCCGGCAATCCCCTGATGGATGAGCAGCGCCGCGCCTTCTACGAATATCACGCTGCGCTGATGGAGCCGTGGGACGGCCCGGCCGCGATCGCCTTCACCGACGGCCGCAAGATCGGCGCCACGCTCGATCGCAACGGCCTGCGCCCGGCGCGCTATCTCGTCACCAAGGACGACCGCATCGTGATGGCGTCCGAAATGGGCGTGCTGAAGATTCCGGAGGACCAGATCGTCACCAAGTGGCGGCTGCAGCCCGGCAAGATGCTGCTCGTCGACCTCGAGCAGGGCCGCCTGATTCCCGACGACGAGATCAAGGCCGACCTCGCCAAGAGCCACCCCTACAGCGACTGGCTGCATCGCACCCAGATCCAGCTCGAGGAGCTGCCGGATGCGCCGGCCAAGGGCGTGCGCTCCAACCTGCCGCTGCTCGATCGGCAGCAGGCGTTCGGCTACAGCCAGGAAGACATCGCGATCCTGATGACGCCGATGGCCGCCACCGGCGAGGAAGCCGCCGGCTCGATGGGCAACGACACGCCGATCTCGGCGCTGTCCGACAAGCCGAAGCAGCTGTTCACCTACTTCAAGCAGAACTTCGCGCAGGTGACGAACCCGCCGATCGACCCGATCCGCGAGGAAATCGTCATGAGCCTCGTCTCGATCATCGGGCCGCGGCCGAACCTGTTCGACCTCCAGGGCGTCGCCTCGACCAAGCGCCTCGAGGTGCGGCAGCCGATCCTGACCGACGCCGATCTGGAAAAGATCCGTTCGATCTCCGACGTCGCCGAGACCCACTTCAAGTCGCGCACGCTCGACACCACCTTCCACGCCGGCTTCGGCGCGGCGGGCATGGAGCAGGTGCTCGACGAGCTCTGCGCGCGCGCCGAGGGCGCGGTGCGCGAGGGCATCAACATCATCATCCTGTCGGACCGCATGACCGGCACCGACCGGATTCCGATCCCGTCGCTGCTGGCCTGCGCCGCCGTGCATCATCACCTGATCCGCACCGGCCTGCGCACCTCGGTCGGCCTCGTCGTGGAATCCGGTGAGCCGCGCGAGGTGCATCACTTCGCCTGCCTCGCCGGCTACGGCGCCGAAGCGATCAACCCCTATCTCGCGTTCGAAACCATCCTCGCGATGAAGGACCGGCTGCCCGGCGCGCTCGACGACTACGAGATCGTCAAGCGCTACATCAAGTCGATCGGCAAGGGCCTGCTCAAGGTGATGTCCAAGATGGGCATCTCGACCTACCAGTCCTATTGCGGCGCGCAGATCTTCGACGCGGTCGGCCTCAAGGCGGACTTCGTCGCCAAGTATTTTGCCGGCACTCACACCCGCATCGAGGGCGTCGGCCTCGGCGAGATCGCCGAGGAGACCGTGCGGCGCCACACCGACGCGTTCGGTGACGGCCAGATCTACAAGAGCGCGCTCGATGTCGGCGGCGAATATGCCTACCGCACCCGCGGCGAGGACCACGCCTGGACCGCGGAATCGGTCTCGACGCTGCAGCATGCCGTGCGCGGCAATTCGCAGGAGCGCTACCGGGCGTTCGCCAAGATCCTCAACGAGCAGTCCGAGCGTCTGTTGACGCTGCGCGGCCTGTTCCGGATCAAGAGCGCCGAGGACGACAAGCGCAAGCCGATCAAGCTCGAGGACGTCGAGCCGGCCAAGGACATCGTCAAGCGGTTCTCGACCGGCGCGATGTCGTTCGGATCGATCTCGCGCGAGGCGCACACCACGCTCGCGATCGCGATGAACCGGATCGGCGGCAAGTCCAACACCGGCGAAGGCGGCGAGGAGTCCGACCGCTTC
The DNA here is from genome assembly GCF_029952935.1 of Bradyrhizobium sp. Mp19. Classification (NCBI taxonomy): domain Bacteria; kingdom Pseudomonadati; phylum Pseudomonadota; class Alphaproteobacteria; order Hyphomicrobiales; family Nitrobacteraceae; genus Bradyrhizobium; species Bradyrhizobium sp. Mp19. Next base: position 96,068 of record NZ_JASAUT010000019.1, read on the forward strand.
AAGCCGATGCCCAATGGCGACAGCATGCGCTCGGCGATCAAGCAGGTCGCCTCGGGCCGGTTCGGCGTGACGACGGAATACCTCGTCAACTCCGACATGATGCAGATCAAGATGGCGCAGGGCGCCAAGCCCGGCGAAGGCGGCCAGTTGCCCGGCCACAAGGTCGACGCGACGATCGCCCGCGTGCGGCATTCGACGCCGGGCGTCGGCCTGATCTCGCCGCCGCCGCATCACGACATCTACTCGATCGAAGACCTCGCCCAGCTGATCTACGACCTCAAGAACGTCAATCCGGACGGCCAGGTCTCGGTGAAGCTGGTGTCGGAAGTCGGCGTCGGCACGGTTGCCGCCGGCGTCGCCAAGGCGCGCGCCGACCATGTGACCATCGCCGGCTTCGAGGGCGGCACCGGTGCCTCGCCGCTGACCTCGATCAAGCATGCCGGTTCGCCGTGGGAGATCGGTCTTGCCGAGACCCATCAGACGCTGGTGCGCCAGCAGCTGCGCAGCCGCATCGCGGTCCAGGTCGACGGCGGCTTCCGCACCGGCCGCGACGTCGTGATCGGCGCGCTGCTCGGGGCCGACGAGTTCGGCTTCGCCACCGCGCCCCTGATCGCGGCGGGCTGCATCATGATGCGCAAGTGCCACCTCAACACCTGCCCGGTCGGCGTCGCGACCCAAGATCCGGTGCTGCGCAAGCGCTTCACCGGCCAGCCCGAGCACGTCATCAACTACTTCTTCTTCGTCGCCGAGGAAGTCCGCGAGATCATGGCGCAGCTCGGCTACAAGACGTTCGACGAGATGGTCGGCCAGGTCCAGATGCTGGACCAGACCGCGCTGGTCTCGCACTGGAAGGCCAAGGGCCTCGATTTCTCCAAGCTGTTCGTGCGGCAGAAGGAGGAGAAGGGCCAGACGATCTATCACTCGGAAAGCCAGAACCACCATCTGGAAGCCGTGCTCGACCGCCGGCTGATCGGGAAGGCGCAGGCCGCGCTCGATCGCGGCGCCCCGGTCAAGATCGAGGAAGAGATCAACAACACCGACCGTTCCGCCGGCGCGATGCTGTCGGGCGCGGTGGCCAAGATCTACGGCCATGCCGGCCTGCCGCTCGACACCATCCATGTCGGCCTGAAGGGCACGGCAGGACAGGCGTTCGGCGCCTGGCTCGCCAAGGGCGTCACCTTCGAGCTCGAGGGTGAAGGCAACGACTATGTCGGCAAGGGCCTCTCGGGCGGCTGCATTATCGTCAAGCCGCCGAAGATCTCCGGCATCGTGCCGGAGGAGTCGATCATCGTCGGCAACACCGTGATGTACGGCGCGATCGCGGGCGAGTGCTACTTCCGCGGCATCGCCGGCGAGCGCTTCGCGGTGCGCAACTCCGGCGCAGTCGCGGTCGTCGAGGGCGCCGGCGATCATTGCTGCGAATACATGACCGGCGGCATCGTCGTGGTGCTCGGCAAGACCGGACGCAACTTCGCGGCCGGCATGTCGGGCGGCATCGCCTATGTGCTGGACGAGACCGGCGACTTCGACAAGCTCTGCAACCTTTCGATGGTCGAGCTCGAGCCGGTGCTGTCGGAGGAGATGATCAACGCCGACACCTACCACCACTCCGGCGATCTCGAGGCGCATGGCCGGGTCGACGTGTTCCAGAACCTGCTCGAGTCCGATGTGGAGCGGCTGCACGTCCTGGTCACGCGTCACGCCAAGCTGACAGGTTCGAAGAAGGCGGCGGAGATCCTCGCCGACTGGAAGAGCTGGCTGCCGAAATTCCGCAAGGTGATGCCGGTGGAGTACCGCCGCGCGCTGAAGGAAATGAAGGCGAACGCCGACGCCGAGCCGAAGATCGCGATCGGCGCGTAAGCCTGAAAGACCCTCATGGTGAGGAGGCGCGCAGCGCCGTCTCGAACCATGAGGCCGCCACACGGGCCTCCATCCTTCGAGACGCGGCGCACGCGCCGCTCCTCAGGATGAGGGTCAAACAGAACAGACGAACACATGATGCAGGGGCATCGGGTTTCAATGGGCAAGATCACAGGTTTTCTCGAGATCGAGCGGCATGACCGCAAGTACGAGCCGGTCGCCGATCGACTCAAGAACTTCAGGGAATTCGTCATTCCGCTGAGCGAGAAGGACACGCGCGACCAGGCTGCGCGCTGCATGAATTGCGGCATCCCCTATTGCCACGGCACCGGCTCGACCGCGCCGGGCACGCCGGGCTGCCCGGTCAACAACCAGATCCCCGATTTCAACGACCTCGTCTATCAGGGCAACTGGGAAGAAGCCTCGCGCAACCTGCACTCGACCAACAATTTCCCCGAATTCACCGGCCGCATCTGCCCGGCGCCGTGCGAGGCGTCCTGCACGCTCAACATCGACGACAACCCGGTCACCATCAAGACCATCGAATGCGCGATCGTCGACCGCGCCTGGGACAATGGCTGGCTGAAGCCGGAGATCGCAGCCGTCAAGACCGGCAAGAAGGTCGCCGTGATCGGCTCGGGTCCCGCCGGCATGGCCGCCGCGCAGCAGCTCGCGCGCGCCGGCCACGAAGTGCATGTCTACGAGAAGTTCGCCAAGGCCGGCGGCCTGCTGCGCTATGGCATTCCCGACTTCAAGATGGAGAAGGGCATCATCGACCGCCGCGTGGCGCAGATGGAAGCCGAGGGCGTCACCTTCCATTACGGCAAGGCCGTCGGCGGCTCGACGCCGGGTGCGATCGATCCGCAGGAACTCGCCAAGCAGTATGACGCCGTGGCGCTGACCGGCGGCGCGGAAGCCCCGCGCGACCTGCCGATCCCCGGCCGCGAGCTTTCCGGCATCCACTTCGCGATGGACTTCCTGCCGCAGCAGAACCGCCGTGTTTCCGGCGAGCCGCTGAACGGCGCCGCCGACATCCTCGCCGACGGCAAGCATGTCGTCGTGATCGGCGGCGGCGACACCGGCTCGGACTGCATCGGCACCTCGTTCCGGCAAGGCGCCAAGTCGGTGACCCAGCTCGAGATCATGCCGGCGCCGCCCGAGCACGAGAACAAGGGCGTGACCTGGCCGAACTGGCCGCTGAAGATGCGCACGTCCTCGAGCCAGGCCGAAGGCGCGGTGCGCGAATTCGCCGTGCTGACGACGAAGTTCGAAGGCGTCGACGGCAAGGTGACCAAGCTGCATTGCGTCAAGGTCGACGACAAGTTCAAGCCGCTGCCCGGCACCGAGTTCACGCTCGACGCCGAGCTCGTGCTGCTGGCGATGGGCTTCGTCCATCCGGTGCACGAGGGCCTGCTCAAGACGCTGGGCGTCGAGCTCGACCAGCGCGGCAACGTCCGCGCCTCCCTGCAGGACTACCAGACCTCGCGCGCGAAGATCTTCTCCGCCGGCGACATGCGCCGCGGCCAGTCGCTCGTGGTCTGGGCGATCCGCGAAGGCCGCCAGTGCGCGCGCTCGATCGATAGCTTCCTGATGGGGAAGACGGATCTGCCGGGGTAAGCGCGTCAGCCGCCACGCCACTGCAGCCACACACTGAACTGTCATCGCCCGCGAAAGCGGGCGATCCAGTATTCCAGAGACGTCAGGGCTTGAACGGACAGGCCGCCACGTACTGGGTGCCCCGCGTTCGCGGAGCACGACACCTCATTTGAGATGCGACTTAGGCATCCTCACCGCTAATTCTGCACCCGCACGCCGAGCATCACCACCGTCGACGCCGAGCTCTGTCCCGGCTGGTTGGAATCCAGCCAGTCGCGGCGCACGGTGCCCTTGATCCAGAGGCTGCGGGTCATCTTGTAGATCAGGTCGCCTGACACCGAGTAGATCGTGTCGTTGCGGTTGTCGCCCTGGTAGTCGAGCGTGCCGTAGGTGAACTTGCCGATGCCGGTCAGCCAGCGGCGGAAGTCGTGGTCGACCTCGACGGTGTAGGTGCGCGACAGCACGCCCGAGGTGCCGGGCAGCGTGGTCTCGCCGAGCTGGGTGTCGGAATAGAATTTGGCCGTGGTCAGCGGCGTCGCATTCCAGGTCAGCGAGGCGGTGGTCAGCAGGCCCTTGAGCGGGCTAAGCCGCGGATCGACATAGTCGCGCCTAGCATAGCCGATCGAGACCTCGCCGAACAGAATCCGGGTGAACTCGAACGATGTGCCGACCTTGGCGTAACCGCCCGACGAATTGCGCGCGTAACCGTTGCGGTCGAGATAGAGATCGTGGAAGCGGCTGTCGCCCTCCACTTCCACGAACGGCTTCACGGCCGGATTGAGCTCATAGCTGACGCGGCCGACACCGCCATACTGCGTGAAGTTGCGATCGTCGTTGGACGACGAGGTGCCGTCGGTCAGCTTCGACCACTGATAGTCGGTGCGGTCGACGGTGCCGCCGAGCGAGACCTGCATGCGGTTGAAATTCTGGTCGATGCCGAAGGTGCCGCCGACGGTGGTGTAGATCGGATATCTGGCGAGGCCGGCCTGCACGTTCGGGCTGCCGGGATTGTCGGTCGAGACAAGCAGGCGGGCCTGCCCCAGGAGATGCGTGTCTCTTGAGACGTCGAGCCGGCCGTCGATATGACCAATGAAGTTCGGACGGTCGATGTCGAGCGGCGCCGACAGCGGCGTGCCGTCGGCATTCGGCGTCAGCCCGGAGCCATAGCCGGTGAAGGAGCCGCGCAAATCCGCGACGACGGCGTGACGCTCCCAGTCGGAGACCGCGAGGAATTCCGGCGCGACCATGTAAAACGCCTTGCCCTGCGGCGAGTAGAGCCGGCCCGGATTGGTGTCGTAGCCCGCCATCACCTCGACCGCGGTCTTGACCATGAACGAGCCGGCGTAGTCGCCGACCGCGCCGAACGGATCGTCGTCGATCTTGAGCCGCTTGCGCGGCGGCTGGCCGACGATGGTGCCGGCCATCGACGGCGGCAGCGGCGTCTTGTTGGCGGTCTCCGAGGGCGGGATCGACAGCCGCAGCTGCCCCGTGGCGTTCAACGGCGCCGGCGTCGGCTGCGGCGAGCCGGGTCCGGCCGGCGGCTTCGGCTTGGCCTGGCCCGGGTAGTATTTCGGCTTCTGGCGTTTGCGGTTGAGCGAGTCATAGCCCGACGTCGAGGCGCCGTTCGCTGCGGGGAGCCCGTAGGTCGGGACCTGCCCGATCCGCGTCGTCGATGTCGATGTCGATGAAGACGAAGACGAACGGCGATCGCGATCAGCGTCGGGCAGCTTCAGGCCGTTCAGCGGATCCATGGCGTCGGCCGTGGTCCGGCGCAGCGGCGAATCCTGCGTGATCACCTGGCTCTGGCGATTGGGGCTGAACAGATCGGGCGTCACGGTCTGGGCCGCGGCGAACCCGGTGGTCATGGTCAACGCCAGAGCAGTCACGGCAGGACATGGCAAAACCGCGCGGACAACGCATCCACGCCGGTCTGGGCCGCTTGCTGGCCGCCGCAACACGATGGAAATACTCCAACGAATTCATATACTTGTCGGACGCACTCCACCGGGTGGCGGAAAACGTCGTTAATGGAGTTAAAACAATTATGGTTAATGAGCCGTTGAGGATCGGCCGCCGCGCGTCGCATCGCGGAATCGAACGTGCTAAGGGAGACGCCCGGGTGCAAAACCCCTCCCCTGGAATCCGAAATGGCCAAACCGAAACCGCTGATGACCAAATCATCCGGCCCCGATGACGGCGCCATTCAATCGGCGCTCCGCACCCTCGATGCCGAAGCAAGCGGCGTCGCAGCCCTTTCCGCGGCACTGAAGTCCGACCTCGGCGCGCCGTTCGCAGCAGCGTCCGAGCTGATCGGCAATGCCAAGGGACGGCTGATCGTCACCGGGCTCGGCAAGTCCGGCCATATCGGGCGCAAGATCGCCGCGACCTTTGCCTCGACCGGCACGCCGGCGTTCTTCGTGCACGCCGCCGAAGCGAGCCATGGCGACCTCGGCATGATCACGATCGATGACGTGATCCTGGCGCTGTCATGGTCCGGCGAGCAGCCGGAGATGCGCAACCTGATCGCCTATGCCGCCCGCTTCGGCATTCCGCTGATCGCGATGACCGCCGACAAGGACTCGACGCTGAGCAAGGCCGCCGACGTGCAGCTGACGCTGCCGAAGGCCCGCGAGGCCTGCCCGCACAATCTGGCGCCGACCACCTCCTCGCTGATGATGCTGGCCCTCGGCGATGCGCTGGCGATCGCGCTGCTCGAGGGCCGCGGCTTCACCTCGACCGATTTCAGCGTGCTGCATCCGGGCGGCAAGCTCGGCGCGCTCCTGAAATATGCCCGCGACCTGATGCATGGCGGCGACGCGCTGCCGCTGAAGCCGCTCGGCACCAAGATGTCCGATGCGCTGGTCGAGATGACCTCCAAGGGCTTTGGCTGCGTCGGCATCGTCGACCGCCACGGCCATCTCGTCGGCATCGTCACCGACGGCGATCTGCGCCGGCAGCTGCGCCGCCCCGACCTTCTGATGGTGTCGGTCGAGGAGGTCATGACCAAAACGCCGAAGACGATCAGCCGCGACACGCTGGCCGGCGAAGCGCTGGAGCTGCTCAACGCCTCGAAGATCACGACGCTGATCGTGACCGACGCCAAGAAGCCGGTCGGCATCATCCATCTGCACGATCTGCTGCGGGCGGGTGTGGCGTAGGCCCTCTTGTCATTCCCCGATGCGCAATGGCGCATCTGAGAGCGCGCCTGTTGGCGCGAACCCCGGAATGACAGCGATTACCTCGGAAACCGCGCCCCCGCTTCCTCCAGCGGCAGGGCCAGTGCGTTGGCGAGGTAGGAGACCGTGCGGTAGAAGCCGCACAACAGGATGATCTCCAGGATCTGGTCCTCATCGTAATGCGCCGACAGCGCCGCGAATTCCGCGTCATCCAGCGTCGCGCGGGCATGCAGCGCATCGACCGCCGCGATCATCACCTGTTCGGCCGGCGACCAGCAGTCGGCATCGGCCGCACCGCGCACGGTGGCGTCGACCTGCTGCTCCGTCAGTTCGGCGGCCGCGCCGAACGCCGTGACATGCACGCCCCATTCATATTCGCATTCATTGAGCGCGCAGGTACGGTCGATCACGATCTCGCGCTCCCTGAGCGACAACGGCCCGCGGTCCAGCAGGCTGCCGCCGCGAAACTTCTCCCAGGCGCGCGGATGGCCGGCCATCATGCGGAACAGCAGCAGCGGCGGCTTGCCGCGCATGATGCGATCGAAATGCTGTTGAACGTCCGCCGGATAGGGCGGATCGAGCGGTGCGAGGCGTGACATGGGCTGATCCCGTAGCTACATTTAATGTAGCAACACGCTACAATATCTGTAGCGACCCGCAAGAGGGATTCGAAAGGAATTCGCGACATGCCGAAGCAGGGCCCAGTCACAAGATCCGGCGTCCGCGGCTCGCGGACCGGCCGCCCGATCATGGCGCTGCTCGATCTCTTGGGACGGCGCTGGACCTTGCGCATCATCTGGGAGCTGCGCGAGGGCGCGCTGACCTCGCGCGCGCTGCGCACCGCCTGCGACGAGGCCTCGCCAACCATCCTGCAGACGCGATTGACCGAGCTGCGCGAGGCCGGCTTCGTCGAACTATCGGAGGATGGTTACGGCCTCACCGCGCTCGGGAGGGAGCTGTTCCAGACCTTCACGCCGCTCCATCGTTTCGCCGACCGCTGGAGCAAGCGGGGCGCCAGCTAGACCGCGGCGACCGTCAGTGTGTAGCCCGCATTAGCGGAGCGATATGCGGGACCGGTTTCCCCGGGTATCGCGGAGCCTGTCATCGGGCGCGCATTCGCGCGACCCGTTGGCTCACCCGGGCTACGGATTACTCGTCCGAAGCAGCATTCGACGCTCGGGCCAAGTCGTCGTCGATGGCTCAGGTCAAACTAGGCGATCGCCACCGTCAAGCTCGCGCCGTCGGCGCGGACCACCTTCACCCGGCTGCCGGCCGGCGCATCGGGGCCGGCGACGCGCCACACCGTATCGTCGATCCGCACCGTGCCAGATCCGTCGATGATCGGCTTCTCCAGCGTGAATTCGCGGCCGACCAGGGCTTCGTTGCGGCGGTTGAGGAACGGGTTGGTCTTGCTCGCCGCCGTCGCGCCCTTCGCAAAATGCCGCCATGCCGGCACCGCCAACGCGGCGAACACCGCGAACATCAGGAGCTGCATCTGCCAGGACGGCGTGAAAAAGAACGACAGCAGGCCCACAAGGAGCGCCGCGAGTCCGAGCCAGAACAGGAACACCCCGGGCGCCGCGAGCTCCAGCGCCATCAGGATGAAGCCGAAGATCAGCCAGTTCCAGGTACCCAATGTCGAAAACATCTCGGCCATGACAGGTCCTCTACCATTGCGGGCGCGACGCCGTCACGCCCTCACCGCTGCGGCGGCACCGGCGGTGGCACCGGTGGGCCGGCCGGCGGGACCGAGCCGCCGCGCCGTGCTGCGGCCGTAGCGGACGCCGCACTCTCGCCGAAGGTAGCGCGGGCGATCTCGCCGATGCCGGCCAGCGAGCCCAGCACGCTCGAGGTTTCGATCGGTAGCATCAAGACCTTCTGGTTCGGCGATTCCGCGAGCTGGCCGAACGCCTTGATGTACTTGTCGGCGATGAAATAGTTCAGCGCGGCAACGTCGCCCTTGGCGATCGATTCCGACACCATCTGGGTCGCCTTGGCCTCGGCCTCGGCGAGCCGCTCGCGCGCCTCGGCGTCGCGGAAGGCGGCTTCGCGGCGGCCTTCGGCCTGCAGGATCTGACCCTGCTTGGCGCCCTCGGCGCGCAGGATTTCGGATTGCCGCTGGCCCTCGGCCTGCAAGATGTCGGCGCGCTTGACGCGCTCGGCCTTCATCTGCCGGCCCATCGCCTCGACGAGGTCGGCCGGCGGCACGATGTCCTTGATCTCGATGCGGTTGACCTTGACGCCCCAGGGCGACACCGCGGCGTCGACCACGCGCAGCAGCCGCTCGTTGATCTCGTCGCGATGCGACAGCACCTGGTCGAGATCCATCGAGCCCATCACCGAGCGGATGTTGGTCATGGTCAGGACGGTGATCGCCTGGTTGAGATTGGCGACCTCGTAGCTCGCCTTGGCGGCATCGAACACCTGGTAGAACGCGACGCCGTCCACCGTCACGGTGGCGTTGTCCTTGGTGATTACCTCCTGCTCGGGGATGTCGATCACCTGCTCCATCATGTTGATCTTGCGACCGATGCGATCGAAATAGGGCACGATCAGATTGAGGCCGGGCGACAGCGTGCGGGTGTATTTGCCGAACCGCTCGATGGTCCAGTCATAACCCTGCGGAACGGTCTTGATCCCGGCGAACAGCGTAACGATGACGAGAAGAACAAACGCGATCGCGAAAACGTCGAAGCCAGTCATAAAGTCCTCCAGGGCCGGCGAGACCGTCGCCAGTCACGGTCGTGCATTGGTCGGCAGGACCGCTCCGCCGGTTCAGCCGGCTGTTGTTCTCCCTAGCACATAGGAAGCTGCCGTCCGACTACCAGATGCAAGTGAATAGCCGTGTCCGGTGTCACTGATCGTTAACAATCAGATCCAGCCCTGAAGCTCGCGCAGCACGAGCTGGCGGATCACGTCCATGCCGCCGTCGCTGTCGTTGAGGCAGGGGATCGCCGCGAACTGCTCGCCGCCATTGTGCCGGAAGATCTCGGCATTCTCCTGCGCGATCTCCTCCAGCGTCTCCAGGCAATCGGCGGAGAAGCCGGGCGTCACCACGGCAATGCGCCGCACGCCGTCCTTGGCCAGCTTCTCGACCGTCTTGTCGGTATAGGGCTGCAGCCACTCGGCATTGCCGAAGCGCGACTGGAAGGTGAGGATCAGCCCGTTGGCATCGAGCCCGAGCCGCTTGCGCAGCGCATTGGTCGTGGCGATGCATTGCGCCTGATACGGATCGCCCTTGTCGACATATTCCTTCGGCATGCCGTGGAACGAGGCGACGATGATCTCGGGCTGGAACGCCAAGGTCGCAAGATGCGCATTGATCGAGACCGCGAGCGCCTCGATGTAGTCGGGATCGTCGTAGTAAGGCGGCGTCACCCGCAGGATCGGCTGCGCGCGCATGCCGGCCAGCACGCGGAACGCCTCGTCGCAGACGGTCGCCGACGTCGCGGCGGAATATTGCGGATAGAGCGGCACCACCAGGAGCCGGCCGCAGCCCTGCGCCGCCAGCGCCTCGATGCGCTCCTTGATCGAAGGGTTGCCGTAGCGCATCGCCCAGTCGACCACGACGTGGTCGTGATCGGCGATCGCCTCCGCCAGCTTGTCGGCCTGCGAGCGCGTGATGGTCTTCAGCGGCGACTCGTTCTTCTCGGTGTTCCAGATCTTCAGATAGTCGCGCGCCTTGCGGGCCGGCCGGACGCGCAGGATGATGCCGTTGAGGATCAGCTTCCAGAGCAGGCCCTGATCCTCGATCACCCGCGGATCGGACAGGAATTCCTTGAGATAGACCCGCACGCCGGCGGCATCCGCCGTATCGGGCGTGCCGAGATTGACCAGGAGCACGCCGACGCGTTCCGGCTTCGGCGCCGCCGCAGGCTTCGCGCTGTCGAAGGGGATCACCGTGCTCATGATGGCCTTGCGCTAGATATCCTTCGCTTGGGAGCTTTGGGCTTCGCGCGTTGCTCCAACCTTGTCAAGCCGAGTGCGGGTTGGCTACGTTCCCGTGCGGAATAAGGGGGAACCATGACGATCGCCGAATGGTGCGTCTTCGGGACGCTGATGCTCTCGCTGCTGACGATCGTATCGGTGAAGTGGACCGGCTTCCGCAGCTTCGACAATGCCAGGCCGCGCGATCCCGATTTCTACGACGACCCGATCCGCTCGCGGGCGCTCGGCGCGCACCAGAACGGCATCGAGGCCTTCCCGTTCTTCGCCTTCGCCGTGCTGCTCGCCGAATTCCGCGTCGGCCCGCTGCGGCTGATCGACGAGCTCGCTGTGCTGTTCCTGATCGTGCGGATCGCCTACGTCTTCACCTATATCGGCAACCGCCCGACGCTGCGCTCGATCCTCTGGAGCATCGGCTTCGCGATCAACATCGCGATCTTCCTGCTGCCGGCGATCAGGGGATATCTGACGAGTTGAGCCGCGAATCCGCTCCCCTCCCCGTCATCCCCGCGCAAAGGCTTCGCCTTTGCGCGGGGATGACGGATTACCTGGAGTGGGGCTCTACAAACACGTCGCCCGCTCGGCCGCGACGTAGCCGAACAGCAGGCCGAGCCCGAACAGCAGCACAAGGCCCGCGGCGGCGAACTCCAGGCCGCGCATGATGACCATGCCGCCGCCGTCGCGCGCCGCGCTCAGCCGCTCCGCCACGCCGCGCGCCGACACCGCGACCAGCGCGATCGCCGCCACCGTAATGGCGGTGCCGAGCCCCATCACGAAGGTCGCGGCAATGCCGGCCCAGAACAGGCCCTGCGCCAGCGCGAACACCAGCACCAGGATCGCGCCCGAGCAGGGCCGGATCCCGACGGTCAAGATCGCGCCGAGCCCCCGCCGCCAGCCGCCAGGACCGGCAAGCTCGGCCGGCGTCGGCCCGTGCGAATGGCCGCAATGCTCGTCATGGACGTGTTGCGCGTCATGACCGTGATCGTGGCCGTGATGATGATGGCCATGATCGTCATGCGCGTGACGATGATGGTGATCATGGCCATGGTCGTGGTGATCGTGGTCATGATGGTCGTGATCGTGCTGATGCGCGCCGGCCATCGCCAGCGCCGGGCGCGGCATCTGCAGCGCGCGGAAGAAGCCGCCGCCCTTGACCCAGACCAGCCGGGCGCCGAACGCCGCGATCAGCGCGTAGCTTGCGATCTCGATCGCCTTCTCCGCCCCGCACATGGTCTTCGCCGTCGCGTTGAGCAGCCACGCGCAGATGCCCACGATGAGAACGGCGACCACCGACTGCATCAGCGCCGAGGCGAACGACAACACGATGCCGCGCCGCGCGGTCTCGCGGTTGGCGACCATGTAGGAGGAAATCACCGCCTTGCCGTGGCCGGGGCCGGCGGCATGGAAAATCCCATAGGCAAAGGAGATCACGAGCAGCGTCCAGACCGCCGAGCCGTCGGATTTTGCGGCGCGGATGGTCTGCGATATCTCGCGGTAAAACTCCGACTGCTTCGCCAGCAGCCAGCCGACCAGGCCGCCCTGCGGCTCGGGAGCGCGCGGCGCACCGAACGGGTTTTGCGCGAGCAGCGCATGAACGGCGCCATCGAGCAGCGCAAATGCCGCCAGCACGGCAGCGGACACGGCGAGGCCGCGCGTCATGCGCGAGACGATCGGCGTCATGGGCACTCCACCGAGACCTTGTTGGCGAACATCATGCCGAAATTGCCGTTGCCACCGTCGAGAAAGGTCTGCTCGCCGAGTTTCTGCGCGGCGGCGGTGCCGTCACTGTTCGGCCGCTCGAACTGCATCTTGCAGTCCGCCGCGGCGCCGACCAGCTTGACCGGCTCCTTCTCGGCATACTGGAAGTCGATGAAATAGGTCGGGTCGAACACTTCGAGCGAGAGTTGCCTGGCGTTGAACGGCGTCTTCAGCGGCAAAGTGAAGTGCAGCGTCAGCGCCGAATCCTTGTATTCGAGGAAGTAGTCGACCGGTTCGGTGAACTTCTGCTTCTTGCCGTCGCCCTTGGCGAAGGTGAAGTAGGCGTATTCCTTCAGCGACTCGACATTGGTTTGCGCCAGCGGCGCCAGCTCCTCGCGGCTGTAGGCACCCTTCACCTTGGTCTCGATGCCCTGCAGCGCGTAAGTCGAGAACATGTCGTCAAACGTCCAGGCGTGCCGGACCCCGGTGATGGTGCCGTTGGGCGCGTAGATCAGCTCGCTCTTGGCGACGATCCAGACATGCGGATGGGCCTCGGCGGCCGCCGTGCCGAGCACGACGGACACCGCGAGCACGAGCCCGGCAATCAGCCGGTTGAGGGACGGCCGCACCGTCAGGCCGCCTCTGATGTCTCGAGCAGGCCGCGGCGGCGCAGCAGCGCGTCCGGCTCGGGCTCGCGGCCGCGGAAGGCGACATAGGCCTCCTCGGGATCGCGCGAGCCGCCCGACGAATAGATGTCGTCATGCAGCCGCTTGGCGGTCGCGGGATCGAAGATGTCGCCGGCCTCCTCGAAGGCGCCGAACGCGTCGGCGTCCATCACCTCCGACCACATGTAGCTGTAATAGCCGGAGGCATAGTGGTCGCCGGAGAAGATATGGCCGAACTGGGTCGGCCGGTGCCGCAGCGAGATTTCGGCGGGCATGCCGATCTTCTCCAGCTCCTTCTGTTCGAAGGCGCGGACGTCCCAGCTCGCCGCCGCCGGCTGGGTGTGGAATTCGAGGTCGACCAGAGCGGACGAGACGAACTCCACGGTGGCAAAGCCCTGGTTGAACTTGCGCGCGGCGAGGAAGCGCTTGAGCAGGTCGTCCGGCAGCGCCTCCCCGGTCTGGTAGTGGCGGGCGAAGCGCTGCAGCACCTCGGGCCGCTCCTGCCAGTGCTCGTAGAGCTGCGAGGGCAGCTCGACGAAGTCGGTGAACACGCTGGTTCCGGACAGCGATGGATAGGTCACGTTGGACAGCATGCCGTGCAGGCCATGGCCGAACTCGTGGAACAGGGTCCGCGCATCGTCGGGCGACAGCAGCGACGGCGCGCCGTCGGCGCCCTTGGCGAAGTTGCAGACATTGATCACCAGCGGCGCGACGGCGCCGTCGAGCTTCTGCTGGTCGCGCAGCGAGGTCATCCAGGCGCCGGAACGTTTTGACGGCCGCGCGAAGTAGTCGCCGTAGAACAGCGCCTTGTGCTGGCCGTCGCGGCCCTTGACCTCCCAGACCCGGACATCTGGATGCCAGACCGGGACGTCCTTGCGTTCCTCGAAGGTGACTCCGAACAGGCGGGTGGCGCAGTCGAACGCGGCCTCGATCATGTGGTCGAGCACCAGATAGGGCTTGATCGCGGAATCGTCGAAATTGGCGCGGCGCTGGCGCAGCTTCTCGGCGTAGTAGCGCCAGTCCCAGGACGCCAAGGTGAAATTGCCGCCCTCCTCCGCGATCAGCGCCTGCAGCGCGTCGCGGTCGGCGAGCGCCCGCGCCCGCGCCGGCTTCCAGACCCGCTCCAAGAGGCCGCGCACGGCCTCCGGCGTCTTCGCCATGGAATCCTCGAGGCGGTAGGCGGCGTAGGTCGGGAAGCCCAGGATCTTGGCGGTCTCCTCGCGGAGTCTCAGGATCTCCACGATGGTCGCGTTGTTGTCGTTGGCGTTGCCATTGTCGCCGCGCGCCGTGAAGGCCTTGTAGACCTTCTCGCGCAGATCGCGCCGCGACGAGCTTTGCAGGAACGGCTCGACCGAGGAGCGCGACAGCGTCACGATCGCCTTGCCGGGCATGCCGCGCTCTTCCGCCGCAGCCTTGGCAGCCGCCACAAATGTGTCGGAGAGACCGGCGCGGTCGTCCTCGCCGAGCTCCATGGACCACTCCTGCTCGTCGCCGAGCAGATGGTGGCTGAACGAGGTGCCGAGATGGGCGAGGCGCTCGTTGATCTCGGCCATGCGGGCCTTTGCCGCATCGTCGAGGCCGGCGCCGGAGCGGCGGAAGCGGGTGTAGGTGCGTTCCAGCAGCCGCATCTGCTCGCCGGTCAAGCCGAGCGAGGCGCGCTTCTCGTGCAGCATGGCGATGCGGCCAAACAGCACAGCGTTCATCATGATCGGATTCCAGTGCCGCGCCATTCTCGGCGACACTTCCTTGTCGATCTCCAGAATCGCCGGGCTCGAATGCGCCGAGACCAGATCGTAGAACACCGCCGAGACCTTCGACAGCAGCTTGCCGGAGCGCTCCAGCGCCGTGATGGTGTTGTCGAAGTCGGGCAGCGCCGGATCGTGGGTGATCGCAGTCACTTCCGCCGAATGATCGGCGAAGGCCTGCTCGAAAGCGGGCAGGAAATGCTCCGGCTTGATCTCGGCGAAGGGCGGCGTCTCGAGCGGCGTCTGCCATGCCTTCAGGAGGGGGTTGGCCAAAGTCTCGACCTTGGCGTCTGCGCTGGTTCCTGACATCGAATGTCCCGTTTTTCGCCTTGAAAATGCTGCCCAATCTATATCACGCGATACGGCATTTTTGGGCCTTTTGCGCTTGATAGATGGGCACTTTTCGGAGAGATTGCGCCCCCTGAACAGGACCTATTCCATGACCATGCAGCCCTCCACCTCAGGCAACCGCACCATCGTCTGGCCGAGCGTCATCACTGTGATCTCGGCGGCGATCCTGATCGGCGCGGAAGTGTTCGGCGCGGCGTTCGCCGGCGGCTGGGCGCTCGCGATCCTGCTTGGGCTCGACGACGTCGCCGCGCACATCCTGCAGGCGGTGCTGTTCGGCATCGGCGTCTTGATCATGATCGCCTTCATCCGCGCCGCGCAGCGCGTCGAGCCGTTCACGCGTCGCGCGTGAGCTTTGAGCGATTCAAGAAAGCGCTGCGGCACAGGGCTAAAACGCACACACGCTTCGTTAGTCATTCTTAACAGCCGTTCATCTTCAGCGCCTCCGACGCGTGCTGCGCGCGACATCGCAAACACGCGTTAGGGAAATTTGCCGCTATCGCAAAAAAATTCTTGCGCCGCGAAGTCAAAAGACTTATTTCCTGCCTTGCCCAATTTCGCACGTGCCTGTGGTCGTGTGTCAGTCGGTAGGTATCCGGACAAGAGGCCGGACAGCCGCCAAGGGGTGGAAGAACCGAGGGTCGCTTACGTCCATCAGGACACGAGGCGGCCAGCATCTCTCTCCAGGGATGCCGTTGAAGGTCTCACCACTCTTTGCAACCGTGACTGGCAGCCGGAGGCGAACCGGCGCACCCCGCTCTCAACGGGGGACGCGACTTAAAGCAACGACGGATCGGGCTTTTTTGGTCTCTACCGGCGGTCCAACGCCGGCCCGGGCTACTGAAAAGGCTTGTCCTTCATTGCCAGGTGAGCGGGCGGGAAACTCTCCCAACCAATCCACGGCAGCACAGTCTGGTTTGAGTCTCTTGGCCTCAACGCGCCTCCATCGCGCGATGTGGCCGAAGCGCTCTTACCCGACGTCACGTTGATGCGGATCCCGTCGCTGGGGCCGTTGGAGAGTGCCATGACTGAACGTATCCAGGAATTCCTGCGCAACCGCCGCCAGGATGGTCTCGACACCGAGCCGTGCCTCGTCGTCGACCTCGAAGTCGTGCGCGACAACTACCAGACCTTCGCGAAGGCGCTGCCGGACAGCCGCGTGTTCTACGCGGTGAAGGCTAATCCTGCGCCCGAAGTGCTGTCGCTGCTGGCCTCGCTCGGCTCCTGCTTCGACACCGCGACCGTCGCGGAGATCGAGATGGCGCTGGCCGCCGGTGCGACGCCGGACCGCATCTCCTATGGCAACACGATCAAGAAGGAGCGCGACATCGCGCGTGCCTTCGCGCTCGGCATTCGCCTGTTCGCGGTCGACTGCGCCGCCGAGGTCGAGAAGGTCGCCCGCGCCGCTCCCGGCGCCAAGGTGTTCTGCCGCATCCTCTATGACTGCGCCGGCGCCGAGTGGCCGCTGTCGCGCAAGTTCGGCTGTGACCCGGAGATGGCGGTCGAGGTGCTCGACCTCGCCAAGCGCCTGGGTCTGGAGCCGTGCGGCATCTCGTTCCATGTCGGCTCGCAGCAGCGCAAGGTGAAGGCGTGGGACCGCGCGCTGGCGATGGCGTCGACCGTGTTCCGTGACTGCGCCGAGCGCGGGATCAACCTCACCATGGTCAACATGGGCGGTGGCTTCCCGACCAAGTATCTCAAGGACGTTCCGCCGGTCCTGCAATATGGCCGGTCGATCTTCCGCGCGCTGCGCAAGCATTTCGGCAACCAGATCCCGGAGACGATCATCGAGCCGGGCCGCGGCATGGTCGGCAATGCCGGAATCATCGAGACCGAAGTCGTTCTGATCTCGAAGAAGAGCGATGAGGACGAGGTCCGCTGGGTCTATCTCGACATCGGCAAGTTCGGCGGTCTCGCCGAGACGATGGACGAATCGATCCGCTACGCCATCCGCACCCCGCATGACGGGGCGGACATGACGCCGTGCGTGCTCGCGGGCCCGACCTGCGACTCTGCCGACGTGCTGTACGAGAAGCTGCCGTATCCGCTTCCGGTGACGCTCGAGATCGGCGACAAGCTGCTGATCGAAGGCACCGGCGCCTATACGTCGACCTACTCGTCGGTGGCGTTCAACGGCATTCCGCCGCTGAAGACCTACCACATCTGACCCGCCTCCTTTTCGAGGCTCGATAAACCGGGAGCCGGCCCCGCCGGCTCCTCCCCGATCATTTTTGATTTTCCTGAACGACGCTTGCCGCGGCGTACGACATGCCGTTGCAAGCGGGGACTGACGTGCCATGACTGCAAAACGGAACACCCCCGTTGCCCTCATCCGAGATGCCGCCCCGTTCGCGATCCGTGCGGAGCGTGGCTCGGACGTCGTCGCACGCGAAGCGCTGCTGGATGCCTGCTTTGGCTATAATCGCCATGCGCGCACCTGCCAGCGCCTGCGCGACGGACGCGCGCCCGCCGAAGGCCTGAGCCTTGCGGCCGTGCGCCAGGACGGCCGGCTGGTTGGAACCGTGCGGTTGTGGCACGTCAGCGCGGGGGGCCGCAGCGCGCTGATGCTGGGGCCGCTGGCAGTCGACGACGACTGCCGCGGCCTCGGCGTCGGCGCCGCGCTGATGCAGCGCGCGCTGGCTGTCGCGAAGACACGCGGCCACGGCGCCGTGATCCTGCTTGGCGATGCGCCCTACTACGCCCGCTTCGGCTTCACCGCCGCCAAGACCGGCGAGCTGTCGCTGCCTGGCACGTTCGAGCGCGAGCGACTGCTCGGCGTCGAGCTTGTCGCCGGCGCGCTGGACGGCGCCTGGGGCATGATCACGCCGACCGGCGTGATCATGCCCGAGGCCAAGGCATCGCGGACGCGATCCCGGACCCGGAAGGCACCGCTCGCCGTGCCGCACGCGGCGTAAGGCGGGCCGTCATGTCGGGGCACCTTCCCATCACCGACCGCGCGCGCCCGCGTTGGCGCGGCCTCGTCACCACGGTCATGCTGATCCTGATCTCGGTGATGATCGTCAGGGATATCCTGGTCCGGCGCTGGACCGGCACGCCGCCATCGCCGCCCGACACCACGCTGCAGTCCCACTAACGCCGGCCGCGCCAGGCCTGAACCAAGGGGTTGCGCGGGCGGTAAAAATGCCCGTAAACCCCGCGCAAAGCCATTTTTTCGTCGAGGTCCAGATGTCCCGCCGCCTGATTTCCACCGGCTCGCCCTTTGAGAAGACCGCCGGCTACAGCCGCGCCGTGATCGACGGCGACTTCGCCTTCGTCGCGGGAACCACCGGCTATGACTACGCCACGATGACCATGCCGTCAGATGTCACGAGCCAGTCACGGAACTGCTTCAAGACCATCGAGGCCGCCCTCAAGGAGGGAGGCTTTGCGATGGCCGACATCGTTCGCGCGACCTACTACCTCACCGATGCCCGTGACGTGGATGCCCATTTCGCGGTCTGCGGCGAGGTCCTCGGCGACATCCGCCCGGCCGCAACGATGCTGATCGTCGCGGGGCTCTACAAGCCTGAGATGAAGGTCGAGATCGAAGTCACCGCGAAGCGTCGCAACCCCTGATCCACTCTATCCGCCGCTAGGCACTCTCCTGGAGAAAATGATGAGCCCCGCCTCGCAGATCTACGCGAAGATCACAGGTCCCATTGTCATGATCGGCTTCGGCTCGATCGGCAAAGGCACGCTGCCTTTGATCGAACGGCATCTCGATTACGACAAGTCGCGCGTTACCGTGATCGACCCCAAGGACGAGGGCCGCAAGGCGCATTGCGAGAAGCACAACGTCAAATTCATCCAGAAGGCCGTAACCAAGGACAATTATCGCGACCTGCTGAGCCCGCTGCTCACTGAAGGCGGCGGCCAGGGCTTTTGCGTCAATCTGTCGGTCGATACCGGCTCGACCGACATCATGGAGCTCTGCAACGAACTCGGCGCTCTCTACATCGACACCGTCAACGAGCCCTGGCTCGGCTTTTATTTCGATTCGTCGAAGGGCCCGGAAGCGCGCTCCAACTACGCGCTTCGCGAAGTGACGCTGGCCGCCAAGAAGGCGCGCCCCGCGGGCTCGACGACGGCCGTCTCCTGCTGTGGCGCCAATCCCGGCATGGTCTCATTCTTCGTCAAGCAGGCGCTGCTCAATGTCGCCGCGGATCTGAAGCTCAATGCCCCGAAGCCAAAGACCAAGGCCGAATGGGCGGACTTGATGCGGCAGGCCGGTGTGAAGGGCATCCACATCGCCGAACGCGACACCCAGCGCTCCAAGTCGCCGAAAGAGCCTGACGTCTTCGTCAACACCTGGTCGGTGGAAGGTTTCCTGTCGGAAGGCGTGCAGCCGTCCGAACTCGGTTGGGGCACCCATGAGAAATGGATGCCCGAGAATGCCCATACCCACGAAGCCGGCTGCGGCGCAGCGATCTATCTGATGCAGCCCGGTGCCAACACGCGCGTGCGCACCTGGTGCCCGACCCGCGGCGCGCAGTATGGCTTCCTCGTCACCCACAACGAGTCGATCTCGATCGCCGATTACTTCACGGTGCGTGACGCATCGGGCACGGCGATCTATCGGCCGACCTGCCACTATGCCTATCACCCGGCCGACGACGCCGTGCTGTCACTGCATGAAATGTTCGGCCGCGCAGCGAAGATGCAGGAGAAGCACCACATCCTCGACGAGAACGAAATCGTCGATGGCATCGACGAGCTCGGCGTCCTGCTGTTCGGTCATGACAACAATGCCTACTGGTACGGCTCGCAGCTCTCCATCGAGGAGACCCGCAAGCTCGCGCCCTATCAGAACGCCACCGGCCTGCAGGTGACGTCCGCCGTGCTCGGCGGCATGGTGTGGGCGCTGGAAAACCCGAACGAAGGCATCGTCGAGGCCGACGAGATGGACTTCGATCGTCTCTTGGAAATCCAGCTGCCGTATCTCGGCCCGGTGAAGGGTTTCTACACCGACTGGACCCCGCTGACGGATCGTCCGGGACTGTTCCCGGAAGATATCGACACCAGCGATCCCTGGCAGTTCAAGAATATTCTGGTGCGCTGACCCGAAAGGTCATCCCGGGATGCGCGCTCAGGCGCGCAAACCCGGGATCTCGAAATTGTCGCGCGAGATTCTCCGGTGCGCGAGTGCGCACCATTGTTCATCGCTGACGCGACGCCTGAATGACTTCGTCATCTCGCCATGTAGTCGAACGCGACCGAGCCGAGGCCGAGCGTCAGGTCCGCCTTGAAATGCAGCGCCGAGACCACCTCGCGCACCGGCAGGCGGGCGACGTCGCACAGCGCATGCGGAAACAGCCCGAGCGCGGCGGGACCGGTCCAGGCCTCCTTCAGCGTGATGTCTTCCAGATGAAACCGCACCAGCTCGCAGATCCGCGGGCTGCCGTCGACATGCGGGATGATTTTCAGAATGAAGTTCGGCGCTGTCATCGATTTCAGCACGGTGTCGAGGTCGACCTTGCGGTGCTTGTAGCCCATGGTGGCGGAGGCGCAGAGCACCGAGCCGTAATGCAGCGAGCCGACCAGCACGTCGCTCTCGACCTCGATCCTGGGCTTTGCCAGCTTCTTCGGAAATCCCCACAGTTCGCGGCCGCCGGCGATCGGACCTTCATCGTCGAGATACATCGCGTGGGTGTAGGCACCCTCCTCGCCCCTGAAACGAACCGGAATCACCTGCCCTGTCTCGGTGTAGTCGCCGAACCCGGTCGAGTCCGGCATGCGGATGAACTCGTACTTCACCACCGGCTCCGCGACCTCGAGCGGCTCCGGCACCACGGCGGCGAGCACTTCCGGGTCGGTTTTGTAGGTGATGATGAAATATTCGCGGTCAAAGAACCGGTAGGGCCCCGGCGGAAACGACGGGTTGGTGAGCGGCATCGAATAGGCGGTGCGCCGGACGTCCTCGATCTTCATGGCAGGCCCCATCTGTCGTTGGCAAGACGACAGATTATGGAGGGCGTCGGCGGCGGAGGCGAGACCGTATAATCGGCAGCGTCCGTCAAATCCGCGTCACAATGCGGGCCGCGGCGTGCCTACTTTTTCTCGATCGGCGGCGCGGTCTTCTCCGCGGGCGCGGGCGGCAGCACCGGCTTGGCGCCGGACTTCTGTGCCTCGTCGTCGGGACGCGCGGGCTGCGGCGCCGGCGTGGTCGGCCGCTCGCCGCCCGGCTTCGACTCGGCCGGCGGCGCCGTCTTCTGCGGCTCGGGCATCGGCGTCGGTTGCAGCGGCTGGGTCGCCTGCGCGATCTCCTGCGGCGGGGTCGCATTGATTGCGTGCAGCGAAAGCACCGCGATCGCAACGCCCGCTGCCACCAGCGTCGAGGCGATCAGCATGTCGATTCGCAGCCTGATCCGATCCGCAGCCATCTCGTTCACCCCGTCCTGTCCGCGAGGTCAACGATCCTGCCACGGCATGGTTCCGAAGCGGCGCCTGCGGGAACCTCGGCTCAATCCGTGGTGCTGACCTCCCAGGTCGCGTGCCGCACGCCGGGCTGATGCTGCAGATCGACCACCACGGCGTTCAATTCGTTGGGCTCGACCGCGGTCGAGACCAGCGTCGCCACGATCTCGAGAAAGTCGTCGCCGGCCTCGACCACGTCGACATCGGCGACCGGATAGTCCGCGGCCTCCAGCTTCTCGACCAGGCGGTCGCGCATGTCGGGCAATGCCTCGGGAGTCACGGCGAGCTTGAAATAGTAGGTCGCCTCCGAGGCCTTCTCGTTCAGCGGGATGCGGTTGATGGCGTTGACCAGCGGACGCAGCAGCGTGTTGCCGGCGATCACGAACACGGTCAGCGCCGCCGCCTGCGCCACGAGGTCGGCACCGGCGCAGGAGCCGACCGCGGCCGAGGCCCACAGCGTCGCCGCGGTGTTGAGGCCGCGCACGTCCATGCCCTGCTTCATGATGACACCGGCGCCGAGGAAGCCGATCCCCGACACCACATAGGCGATCACCCGCACCGCGCCGTCGGCGCCGGCCAGATGCATTGCGAGGTCGACGAAGGCGGCAGCGCCGACCGCGACCAGCACATTGGTGCGCAGGCCCGCGGTGCGCTGCCGGTACTGCCGTTCGGCGCCGATCAGGGTGCCGAGCACAAAGGCCGTGGTCAGGCTGACCAGCGTGTCGATGAAGTCGGCGAGCTGGAATGTCGTGAGAAACCGCATGGCGCTGCCCCGGCGCGAGCTTCGTCTTTTGACGCGTTTTCTTCGCTCGAAAACGCTTCGTCTGCCGCGATCTCTTACATTTCCACGATGCCCGCGTCACCATCTTCCGTGCCGAAGGCGAGCAGCGTGCCCTTGGCATTCCATCCGAGCGCCGACACCGCCGTGCCGGCGTTCCGGCGCACCAGGATCTCGGCGCCGTCCTCTAGGCGGACCATCAGCACGGTGCCGTCGGCATAGCCGACCGCCATGATGTCGTTCTTCGGATGGCAGGCGACCACCGCGACCCGCGCCGGCATCGGCGCCAGCATCGCCGGCTCCTTGCCCATCGGCCCGTCCTTGCTGGTGAACGGCCAGACGATCACGGTATCGGCGCCCGAGGTCGCGAGCCCCTTGCCGCCGACGCTCCATGACATCGAGCGGACGCGGCCGGGATAGCCGCTCATCCGCATATGCCGGTTGTCGGCGAGCCGCCAGCCATGCATCGCGGGCTCGTGCATCGCGGTGACGAGGAATTTGTTGTCCGGGCTGAACATGACGGCGAGATGCGAGCCGGCCCATTCCAGAAATTCCGGATTGGCCGCCATGTTGGGAAACCACAAGGTCACGCCGTTGTAATGCGCGATCGCGAGCCTCAGGCCCTTCGGCGCAAAAGCAAGCCCGCCGACGGTCGACGGCACCTCGAAGGTTTTCTCTTCGCCCTTGGGATTGCGCACGAAGGCGGTCTTGCCCGCCGACCACGCCACGGTGCCGTCGCTGTGCAGCGCGACATTGTCGATCCAACGCCGCTTGGCGTCGGTCGCAATGACAGAGGTCTCACCCTTGGCGTCGATCGCGATCAGCTTGCCGTCGTCACCGCCGGTGACGAGCCGCTTGCCGTCGGAGGCGGCGCACAGGATGGCGCCGAAATGCGTCTGCGTCCGTGTGATCTCGCCGTCGGCGGTCGCGATCGCAACACCCTCCTCGGCACCGACGAAGAACGCGCGGTCGCCGAGGAAATGCACCGAGCTCACCGCTGCGCCGAGCGGCAGCGGCTTGACGCGGTCGGTGATCGAAACGATGGAAGAAGGGGCCTCGCCCGGATCGAACTCTTTCATCACGTGGTGATGCACTGCTCGAAGCCGTCGCGGATCGCCTGCTCGGGCAGTTCGCGACCGATGAACACGACGCGGCTCTCGCGCTTCTCGCCGTCCTTCCATTTCCGCTGATGGTCGCCCTCCAGCATCATGTGGACGCCCTGGAACACGTAGCGGTCGTCATCGCCGGTGAAGGCGAGGATGCCCTTCGAGCGCAGGATCTTCTGGCCCTCGGTGGCGACGAGCTGCTGCAGCCAGGGCATGAACTTGGTCGGGTCGAGCGGCTTCTCCGAGCGCAGCGACAGCGACTGCATGTCCTCGTCGTGATAATGCTTCAACCCGCCATGGCCATGGTCGTGATCGTGGTGGTGATGATCATGGTCATGGGGGTGATGATCGTGATCATGGTCGTGATCGTCGCCGGCCTCGAGGAAATCGGGCTCGATCTCCAGGATGCGGTCGAGATCGAACGCGCCGCGCTCCAGCACATCGGTCAGCCCGACCTGGCAACGCTCGGTGCGGTGCAGCTTGGCATAGGGATTGATGCCGCGGATGCGGGCTTCGACCTCGGCGAGCTCGGGCTTGGAGACCAGGTCGGTCTTGTTCAGCACGATGACGTCGGCGAACGCGATCTGGTTCTTGGCTTCCGGCGCGTCCTTGAGGCGGTCGCTCAGCCATTTGGCATCGGCGACGGTCACGACCGCGTCGAGCCGGGCGTTCTTCTGCACGTCCTCGTCGACGAAGAAGGTCTGCGCGACCGGCGCCGGATCGGCAAGGCCGGTGGTCTCGACGATGATGGCGTCGAACTTGCCCTTGCGCTTCATCAGGCCGTCCATGATGCGGACGAGGTCGCCGCGCACGGTGCAGCACACGCAGCCATTGTTCATCTCGAACACTTCCTCATCGGCGCCGATGATGAGGTCGTTGTCGATGCCGATCTCGCCGAATTCATTGACGATGACGGCGTATTTCTTGCCGTGGTTTTCCGACAGGATGCGGTTCAACAGCGTGGTCTTGCCGGCGCCGAGATAGCCTGTCAGCACGGTCACAGGAATTTTTTGCGAAGCTTCAGCCATAACAACTCCGAAGGAACTTGAATCACGGCACTCAACCCGGCAAGGAGGCCCCTGCCCTACTCGGCGAGCGCGCTGGTCAGGGCCTTTATATTGTGCCTGACCATATCAATGTAAGTGGGTGCATCGCCCTTTTCGGCCGTCAAACCGTCCGAATACAGGGTACCGCCGACCCGGGCGCCGGTCTCGGCCGCGATCCGCTCGATCAGGCGGGGATCGCTGATATTTTCGAGAAAAACTGCCGGAATTTTCGCAAGCTTGATCTGGGCGATGATCGCGGCGATATCGCGCGCGCTGGGCTCGGAATCGGTGGACACGCTGAGCGGCGAGAAGAACGTGACCCCGTAGGCATCAGCGAAATAACCGAAGGCGCCGTGGGTCGAGATCACCTTGCGCCGCGCCTCCGGCACGCGCGCCACCGCTTCGTGCACCTCGCGGTCGAGCGCCTCCAGCTTGGCCAGATAGGCGTCGGCATTGGCCTTGAAGATGGCCGCCTGGTCGGGGGCCACGGTGATCAGCCCGTCGCGAATATTGACGACGTAGATCTTCGCATTGGCCACGGATTGCCAGGCATGCGGGTCGTCATGGCCGCCCATTTTCCGTGGCATGATCCCCTTGGTCGCCACCGCGACCAACGCCTTGCTGCCCGAAGCCTGCAGCAGCCGCGGCATCCAGCCTTCGAAGCCGAGGCCGTTGATGACCACGAGCTTGGCGTCGGCGACCTTCTTGGCGTCTGCCGGCGTCGGCGCGTAGACATGGGCATCGCCGTCGGGCCCGACCAGCGCCGTCACGTCGACATTATTACCGCCGACATTGCGCACCATGTCGGCGAGGATCGAGAAGCTCGCGACGACATTGATGCGCTCCGCGGCGCGCGCCGGTCCGCTCGCCAGCAGCAGCGCCAGACCAATCAAACCGAACAATCGCCGCATCGTACTCACGCCTCGAGATGGCGGCCGGGAAACAGCTGCCGCACCAGGCCGCTGACATTGCCGAACAGCAGCGACACAATATAGAGCCCCGCCGCGACCAGGATGATCGCGGGACCGGAAGGAATCCGGGTCTGGTACGACAGCACCAGCCCGGCATAACCCGACACAATCGCGCTCGCGACCGCGATGCAGATCATGGTGGTGATGTCGCGCGACCAGAACCGCGCGATGCCCGCGGGCAGGATCATCAGTCCGACGCCGAGCAGCGTGCCGAGCGCGTGGAAGCCGTTGACGAGGTTGACCACGACGAGCGCGAGGAAGGCGAGATGCGCCGGAGCGCCGGCCCGGCTCACGGTGCGCAAAAATACCGGATCGACGCATTCGATCACCAGCGGGCGATAGATCACCGCAAGCACCAGCAGCGTGAGGGTGGCGTTGAACGCGATCACCAGCAGCGTCTGGTCGTCCATCGCCAGGATGTTGCCGAACAGCACATGCAGCAGGTCGATATTGGTGCCCTTGATCGAAACAATCGTGACGCCGAGCGCGAGCGAGACCAGATAGAAGGTCGCGAGCGAGGCGTCCTCCTTCAATTCGGTGGTGCGGGCGACGAGGCCCGCGAGCAGCGCCACGGCAAAGCCGGCGATCAGGCCGCCGGTCGTCATCGCGAACAGATTGAGCCCGGACAGCAGGAAGCCGATCGCAGCCCCCGGCAGGATCGCATGCGCCATGGCGTCGCCGACCAGGCTCATCCGCCGCAGCATCAGGAACACGCCGATCGGCGCACCGCCGAGCGACAATGCGATCACCGCCGCCAGCGCGCGGCGCATGAACTCGAATTCGGTGAACGGGGTGACCAGCGCGTCGGACAGCATCGGCGTCAGGCGGCCCGCGAGCGTGGATCGGCGGCGCAGGCCGCGGCGCTGTCGTCGAACGCCTCGCACATCCGCATCGCGACCATCAGATTGTCGGCCGTCAGCGCCTCGGCGGTCGGTCCCCATTCCACCGGGCCGCGCGCCAGCAGCAGCGTCTCCGGGAAATTGTTGCGCACCATGTCGAGGTCGTGCAGCGCCGCCAGCACCGTGCGCCCCTCGCCGTTCCAGCGCTTCACCAGCGCCAACAAATCGGCTGATGTCTTGGCATCGATGGCGTTGAAGGGTTCGTCGAGCACAATCAGGCGGGCGTCCTGCAACAGCACGCGCGCGAACAGCATGCGCTGGGTCTGGCCGCCCGACAGCGTGCCGATCGGCCGGTTCTCGAAACCGTTGAGGCCGACCGCGGCGAGCGCCGCCAAAATCTTCTCGCGCGCGGCCTTGCCGATGCCGCCGAAGAAGCCGGTCGAACGCCATAGCCCGGTGCCGACGAAGTCGAACACCGAGATCGGGAAGCTGCGGTCGATGTCGGCAGACTGCGGCAGATAGGCGATGTCGCGGTGATCCAGCCCGTCGAGATCGATCACGCCGGACAGCGGCTTGAGCACGCCGGCGATGCCGCGCAGCAGGGTCGACTTGCCGGCGCCGTTCGGGCCGATCACGGCGAGCAGCGCACCCGCCTCGACGGCACCATTGAGATGATGCACCGCCGGGTGGCGGTCGTAGCCGAGCGTGACGTCGCGGAAGGTAACAAGAGCAGCCACGGGTCTCACCTCATCGCCAGCCAGACGACCGCCCACAGGCAAGCGCTGACCGCAAGCGCCGCGAGCAGCCGGGCCGGCACGGGCATGCGCAGGATCGACCAGTGCGCGGCCTGCGCCGGATGCGCGTGCGGGGCGTGGCTGTGCCCGTGGGGGGCGTGGCCGTGATTGTGGTGCTCGTGGGTGTGCGTATGCGCCATGGAACGACTGTTATATTATAACATAACGCGAGTCTACAAACGAGGAACTCATGGCCGGTCCGCAAAACCGGGGGAGATTTGAGCTGCGGCGGGGGCAAGTCGCTTGTCTACCAGCTTGTCTATGCGAGCTAGACCCAAAGCTGCCCATCCCATCATCCTGAGGTGCGAGCGGAGCGAGCCTCGAAGGGCGACGGCCCGGCCGGTGGCCGTGCATCCTTCGAGGCTCGCAAGAGCTCGCACCTCAGGATGACGGGATGTACTGGATCGCTTGGTCGAGCCGGGCGATGACAGCTTAGTGGTGACGTAGCTTCGCCATTCTCGCGACATGTTTTCGATTGGCGCGTGAGGAAAATACCGGCGGAAGACCTTCGGTGACGGAGAAACAGCCCCTATGCGACCAGCACATAGACCAGCATGGCAGCGGTGATCGCCATCCAGACGAGCGAGAGACGGAAATACAGCAGGTCCCGATTCATGGGCGCGAGCGTACACGCCCGCGCTGACACCAACCTTTCACCAGGTTAAGGCATCGCGGATTTGTTCACTAAGCACGCCAGCGGAGCGGATTGGTGGTTGGCACGCCGAAAGACACAGCCCCGGCCCTCAATATAGGAACATGGCAATCGCCATGAGGATGACCGGGCTTAGCCCCATCAGCACGACAAACACGCTGTAAAGTAGGTTGCCCATAACGCCGCCCTACGTTGGAAGGGGAAGCTATGCCGGGAGGAACTCGGCAAGCCAGTGCAGTTTGTGCCAGCGGTGTTCGAGCTTTAGGAATTACCGAGTTATCTCCGTGGCTTAGCTTAATACCCCCGTAACATTACGGGGGCGACGCAGCTCAGGCAGAGAAAAGGGCGACGAGCGCCACCACCGCCAAAGCGGTAGCGACGCACCCTGCGATCATGACCCAGTCTTGACGCTTCGCCATGCCGGGCACGCTCACCCTGGCCGGCGCAGGTTGTGTTGACCTAGGTCAACCGGCCAAAATCATTCATCGGCCGTCGAGGCATCACGCAACGAAGCGCCCTCACGCCTCGCGCGCGTAACTCTTCAACCGTGCCTGGAGCACCGCGATCACCTGGTCG
Source organism: Bradyrhizobium sp. Mp19 (assembly GCF_029952935.1). NCBI lineage: Bacteria > Pseudomonadati > Pseudomonadota > Alphaproteobacteria > Hyphomicrobiales > Nitrobacteraceae > Bradyrhizobium > Bradyrhizobium sp. Mp19. The sequence goes on from NZ_JASAUT010000019.1 coordinate 124,277, forward strand.
CGGACCGGATCGCGGGAGCCTTTGAGCCAGGCGGCGGCGAGCGGCAGCCGGCCGGCGCTGCTGCCGCGCTTCAGGCGGAGCGGCACAAAGCGGACGCCGGGGATCGCCATCCGCGCGGTCCAGCGCGGCACGATGGCGACGCCGAGCCGCGCTGCGACCATGTTGACGATGGTCTGCTTCTCGTCGGCAATCTCCTGGATGCGCGGCGTCAGCCCGGCCTCGTCGAACAGTTTTGTCGTCAGATCGTGGCTGTGCGGCCGCGAGCGGCGCTCCGGCACGATCAAGGGCTGATCCGCGATGTCGGGCAGCACGATCTGCTTGCGCCGCGCCAGTGCGTGCTTGTGCGACAGCGCCACCACGGCGGTCTCCTGCAGCAGCGGGACAAACTCGATGCGCCGGTCGGGCCGCTCCGGCGGGCGCACGAACGCAAGGTCGAGCGCGCCCGACAAGAGCTTCGGCAGCAGGCGGATGGTCTTCTCCTCGAGCAGTTGCACCGCGACGTCCGGATAGGCGGCGCGAACGTCGCGCAGCAACGGCGGCAAGAGGCCGGCCGCGGCGCTGTCGATCGCGCCGATCCGGAAGCGCCGCGCCTGTGGCTTGCGCAGGCGGCGGCGAAAGCCGTTCTCGATCGCCTCGGCGCGGCCGAGCAGCGCGCGGCCCTCGCGCAGCAGCAAAGAGCCGTCCTCGGTCAACGACACCGCGCGCGTGGTGCGCGCGAACAGCCGTACCCCGAGATCCTCTTCCAAGAGCTTGATGTGGCGGCCCAGCGCCGACGGCATCATCTGCAGGCGCTGCGCCGCACGGCCGAAATGCAGTTCCTCGGCAGCCGCGACGAAGCAGCGAAGCTGGTGCAGTTCCAAGCTGGGTTCCTGTGCGTTCCGAGCCACGTTTCCGGCTGCGGCGATTATATCATTTTTTTGTATAAACCGGCGCGGCTTGAAGCGAAAGGGCGCGAGCTTCTAGGCTTTCCATTGGTGATGAATTCAGGTTGAGCTTCGGCCACGAAGAAACTGCGCCCCCTCTCCCGCTTGCGGGGGAGGGCTGGGGCAGGGGCTCTCTCCACGAATCGTAGCGCGGAGAGAGCCCCACCCGCATCGCATCAAAGATGCGATGCGACCTCCCCCGCAAGCGGGAGAGGTGGAACGGAGACTACAGGCGCCACCTCAACCCCACATTCATCACGACGAAAAAGAACACGAACCCGGGGAAGAAGCCCATGGAAAGCGAGCTTGGCACGCGTGTATTGCGCAAGATCTCACTGCGCATCGTGCCGTTCATCATGCTGCTGTACTTCGTGGCCTTCATCGACCGCGTCAATATCGGCTTCGCCTCGCTGACCATGAACAAGGACATCGGCCTGTCGCCGACCGTCTATGGTTTCGGCGCCGGTATCTTCTTCTGGGGCTACTTCCTGTTCGAGGTGCCCTCCAACATCATCCTGCACAAGATCGGCGCGCGGATCTGGATCGCGCGGGTGATGATCACCTGGGGCCTGGTCTCGGCGGCGATGGCGCTGGTGCAGGGCGCAACCAGCTTCTACGTGCTGCGCTTCCTGCTCGGCGCCGCCGAAGCCGGCTTCTTCCCCGGCATCATCCTCTATCTCTCCTACTGGTTCCCGGCGCGGCAGCGCGCCGCCGTCACCGCGCTGTTCATGGCGGCGGCACCGCTCTCGACCGTGCTCGGCTCGCCGCTCTCAGGTGCGCTGCTGGAGATGGACGGAATGCTCGGCTTCAAGGGCTGGCAATGGCTGTTCGTGCTGGAGGCGGTGCCCGCCGTGCTGCTCGGCTTCGTCGTGCTGGGCTTTCTGACCGACCGTCCGGAGCAGGCCAGATGGCTTGCCGACGACGAACGCGCCTGGCTGGTCAAGACCATGAAGGCGGAGAGCGACGGCAAGGCCTCAACCGCCAGCCACAGCATCTGGCGCGGCCTCGCCGACCCGCGCGTGCTGGCGCTGGCGCTGGTGTATTTCGGCACCTCGGCCGGGCTCTACACACTCGGGGTGTGGGCGCCGCAGATCATCAAGGCGTTCGGCCTGTCGTCGATCCAGGTCGGCTTCCTCAGTGCGGTACCGGCGACAGTTGCCGTGATCGCGATGGTGTTGTGGGCGCGGCATTCCGACCGTACCGGCGAGCGCACCTGGCACGTGGTGCTGGCCTGCCTGATGGCCGCGGCGGGACTTGCGCTTGCCGGGCTGTGGACCGGCCTTGCCGCCGTGATCGTTGCGCTGACGCTGGTCAATATCGGCATCTCCTCGTCGAAGCCGCCGCTATGGAGCATGCCGACCATGTTCCTGTCGGGCTCGGCCGCGGCGGCCGGGATTGCCACCATCAACTCGATCGGCAACCTCGGCGGCTTCGTCGGGCCTGCGATGATCGGCTGGATCAAGGAACGCACCGGCAGTTTCGACGGCGGTCTTTATTTCGTCGCCGGCCTCCTGGTGCTCTCGGCCGTGCTCACGCTGCTGCTGTCGCGGGCACAGAGCGCGCCGGCACAATCCGAACCGCAACCCAATCCCGTGCGAACCCGCTAACATCCGGAGACAACCCATGCGTACCCATTCCATCGCCGCCATCCCCGCCGACGGCATCGGCCCCGAAGTGATCTCCGCGGGCGTCCGCGTGCTGGAGGCGCTGGCGAAGCGCAGCGGCGACATCAGCTTCAATGTCAAAACCTTCGACTGGGGCTCGGACTATTACAAGAAGCACGGCGTGATGATGCCGGCCGACGGGCTCGCGGAGCTGAAGAACTTCGACGCGATCTATTTCGGCGCGGTCGGCGCGCCCGATGTGCCCGACCACATCACGCTGTGGGGCCTTCGTCTGCCGATCTGCCAGGGCTTTGACCAATACGCCAATGTGCGGCCGACAAAGATCCTGCCCGGCGTCGCCTCGCCGCTGCGCAATGTCGGCGTCGGCGATCTCGACTGGGTGATCGTGCGCGAGAATTCCGAAGGCGAATATGCCGGCATGGGCGGCCGCGCGCACAAGGGCCTGCCGGAGGAAGTCGGCACCGAAGTCGCTGTCTTCACCCGCGTCGGCGTGACGCGGATCATGCGCTATGCGTTCCAGCTGGCGCAGTCGCGGCCGCGCAAATTCCTCACCGTGGTGACCAAGTCGAACGCGCAGCGCCACGGCATGGTGATGTGGGACGAGATCGCCGCCGAGGTGGCGAAGGACTTCCCCGACGTCACCTGGGACAAGATGCTGGTCGACGCCATGACGGTGCGGATGACGCTCAATCCGAGGAGCCTCGACACCATCGTCGCGACCAACCTGCACGCCGATATTCTCTCCGACCTCGCCGGCGCGCTCGCCGGCAGCCTCGGCGTCGCGCCGACCGGCAACATCGACCCGCAGCGCCGTTACCCCTCGATGTTCGAGCCGATCCACGGCTCGGCCTTCGACATCACCGGCAAGGGTATCGCCAACCCGGTCGCGACCTTCTGGACCGGTGCGCAGATGCTGGAGCATCTCGGCGAGAAGGACGCCGCGGCGCGCCTGATGGCGGCGGTGGAGAAGGTGTGCGCCGCCGGCGTGCTGACGCCCGACGTCGGCGGCAAGGCGACGACCAAGGAAGTCACCGACGCGGTGATCGACGCGATCCATGGGTCGAATGTGTGAGGGGCGGTCGCTTCGCATCTTGCAGTGAGGCGAGCACGCTAGTAGGGCTCCCTCCCCCCTTGCGGGGGAGGGTTGGGGAGAGGGGTACCGCTTGCTCCGCACTCAGTTAGAGCGGCGACACCTGCTGCGCGCTGATGCAACAGCATCATCCACTCTGACACCACGCCCGGGGCCACCCCTCTCCCCACCCTCTCCCGCAAGGGGAGAGGGAGCCTGAGAGTGTGCTCACCTCACTAAGCGCCGGCCGAGAGTGCTCACCTCACGAAAACGTCCCCGCCTCCGCGCAATTCGTTAGCCGCGCCGGCACGCCGACGGCGGTGCAGCCGGCGGGCACATCCGTCGTGACAAGCGCGCCGGCGCCGATCCTGGCGAAATCGCCGATCGAGAGATTTCCGATCACCGTGGCGCCGGCGCTGAGCAGCACGCCGCGGCCGATCTTCGGCGCGCGGCGCGGATCATCCTGATGCCGCGCGATGGTGACGTTCTGCAAAATCGTGACCTCGTCGCCGACCGAGGCCAGCGCGCCGATGATGATGCCGGTGCCGTGATCGAGGAACACAGCGGTTCCGATCCGGGCCGACGGGTGAATGCTGATCTGCAACTGGTCCGCCGTCGCGCTTTGCATCATGAGCGCAAGGTCGGGGCGGTCCTCGCGCCACAGCCAGTTCGATACCCGCCACGCTTGCAGCGCGACGAAGCCCTTGAAGTTGAGCAGCGGCGGCAGGAAGCCCGTGATCGCCGGATCACGGCGCACGATGGCTGTGAGATCGGTGGCCGCGGCATCGACCAGCGCGGGCTCGGCCGCATAGGCTTCGCGGGCCGCGCGCATAAACTGCGCACGATCCTCTTCCGCGCGGCCGATATGCCGGCCGATCAGAAAGGCGAGAGCGCCGCCAAGGTCACCCTGATCGAGGATGAAGGCGGCCGACGCCTCGAGGAAGGGATCAGCCGCGATCGCGGCTGCCGCTTCGCGCCGGATCGCAAGCCAGAGATCGCCAGCCGTCACAGTCACCGATCCCGCCATGGTCTTCACCTCATCGTCCGGATTCCCAAACGATAGAGTGGGCGTCACCGCCCCAAAATGCAAACCGCCCGCTTGCTCATCGCAAACGGGCGGCTCAGGGCCATCAGGTTCTATGGGGGCACATCGCCTGAGGGCTCAGTGCTTGCCTCGCACGATCAGCCCTGCGGCGGCTGGTCACTCGGCGGGGTCGGACGGGTCTTGTGCTGCGCCATGAAGGCGTCGAACTCTTCCTTGTCCTTGGCGTGACGCAGGCGATCGAGGAAGTTCTTGAACTCGACCTGCTCCTCCTCGAGACGGCGCAGCGTATCCTGGCGGTACTCGTCGAAGGCGCGGTTGCCGCTGGAGGGCGGACCGAAGCCGCCGAACGGGAAGCCGCGGCGCTCCATGCGGCTCTTCATCCGCTCCATCTTGTCCTGCATCCGCTCCATCTTGTTCTGCCAGCGATCCATGTCGTTGTGACTCCAACAGGCCATCTTTCTGCTCCCGAGTGTGAAAAAGAGAAGGGCGAGGCCGATCGGCCACCAGATCATGAAGCCGAGGATGATCCCGGCGATCTTCAGGGGATGCCACGGCGTCGCGTAGAAGTAGGGACGGTAGGGCTCTTCGACGGGGCCGCGCCAGCGATTGACATCAGCGGTGTAGGCCATTTCCTTCTCCATCACGGCATCACGCCGTTGTGAATGTAAATAACATTTACATAGGTAGCCGATCCCTTGGGAAAGTCAAGCAGCGCGGATGACGCACCCTTCGGATTATTTTTGGCTCTGCCGTTGAACCTTATTTCGGCTTGCCCCACGGACCGGCCGGCTTTTCGTCGGCTGCCGCGGTTCCAGGCCTGCGGTCGGTCGGGAAGCCCAGCCCGCGCAGATAGATCAACACTTCGGCCTCGAGCAGCTCCTCCGGCGACATCGGCAGCTTGCGCCGCGCGGCATCGCCGCGGCCGAACAGCGAGGCGACACCGTGCGACATCGCCCAGATGTGCAGCGCCATCATCATCGCCGGCGGACGCGGCATGCCGGGCGGCGCCAGTGCCGCGAGCCGTTCGGCGGCGGCGCGGATGATCGCAAAGGCGCGCTCGCTCGCGGCCATCAGGGTCGGATTGGAATCGACCGGCAGGCCGGATTCGAACATCGCCGAATAGAACGCGGGCTCCTCGCGGGCGAAGGCGAGATAGGCCTTGCCGACGCGCTCGAACGCCGTGACGGTGTCGGGGCGGCCGTCGTCCCAGGCCTGCGTCAGCAGCGATTCGAACTGCTCGAAGCCGCGCTGCGCGATGCTGGCGATCAGTTCGTCACGGTCGCGGAAGTGGCGGTACGGCGCGGCGGGGCTGACGCCGGCCATCCGCGCGGCATCGGCGAAGGTGAAGCCGGCCGGCCCCTTCTTCGAGATCAGGTCGAGGGCGGCCTGCAGCAACGCCTCTTTGAGATTGCCGTGATGATAGCCGCGCTCGGCGCGGCCTTGGTCCTTGCGCCAGCTCATGTGAACGGCTTTTACATGAGCCGGCGGTAAAGGTCACTAGCGGGGCGGCGGCGCGTCAATCAAGATTAACGGACCAGTCAATCGGGGGCTTCCGCGCCCCGCCGTCAGGCGGGTTGCATGACTAGGCGGGGACGTAGGTCAACCTGATCGTGTTCTCGCCTATCCGCTCGCTTGCCACCAGGCGGAGCGGCGCGCGGGGCCCGACGAAGAATGGCTTGCCGTGCCCGAGTATGATGGGCCGGAGGTACAGTCGATACTCGTCAATCAGGCCAAGCTCGGTCAGACTCCCCGCCAGGTCCGGCCCGGCGACTTCGATCTCCCCGTCGAGCCGGGCCTTCAGCCCGCGCACCGCCGCCTCAAGGTCCCCCTCGACCAGTGTCGCGTTGGGTCCGACGGATTTGAGCGAGCGCGACACGACCCACTTTGGCCGTCTCCGCCACACTGCCGCATAGTCGCGCTCCTCCGCATCCCAATCAGGAAGGTCGTCGTCCCAATACCGCATCACCTCGTACATGCGACGGCCATACAACATGCCGGCCACGCCGCGCACCTGCTCGATGAAATGACGAAAGAGCCCGGTGTCCGGCACCATCGCCTGATGATCGACATAGCCGTCGAGCGACTGGTTCAGTCCGAAGACGAGCTTCGCCATGGCGCAAGACCTCCACTCCAGGGCTTTCAGATTTGCTCGGGCCGGCGTGACCCGACTCGCCAATGGCGAGCGGAGGCCCTCTCCGCGAGTTACACAGTGGAGAGGGCCTCCATCCGCCGCGATGCGCGCGACGACCTAAGAGCGAGCTTCGCTCGTCTCGACCCCCGCGCGCGGGAGAGGTTCAGGGAGCCCATGGCCAGAAACGATTGCCTATCGCCCCGGGATCGGCAGCACCGGCATGATCTCCACGGCTTCGCCCGGGAAGATCGAAAAATGCGGATGGTTCTCGAACAGCTTTGCCGCCGCTTCATGCGAGGGCGCGCGCACCACCGTGAAGCCGGTCATCAGATTGGCGATGTCGGTGACGCCGCCCTGCCCGACCTTCTTGGTCTTGCCGAGCGGTCCGCCCATCTCGACGATCACGTCATGGTGCTTCTCGACCCAGGCGCCCCAGGCCGCCATGCCCTGCTGCTCCTTGGCGCGCCGTTCGGCCTCGGGCAGCGCGTTCCAGGCGGCCATGCGCGAGCCGGTGCTGCCGCCACCGAGATAGACGGCGAGGAAGGTGTTGGTGCTCATCTTGCGTCTCCATTGTGGTCGTTGCTGGTTTGACGATCGTTTGCTGGCGCGATGACGCCGTGCGGCGGCATCGCTACGTGTTGCAAGGCCGGATCATGCGGTGTCAGCGCAGCGCCTTGCCCCAGCCGCCCTGCGGATGCTCGAAGGTCGCGGCGGCCTGCTGCACCTCCTCGGAGAAATCGGCCATCTCCTGCACCTGGCGGATCTCGATCATCTCGTTCGCGGTGGCCGGGCATTTCCTGGCCCATTCGATTGCCTCGGCGCGCGAGGCGACCTCGATCATCCAGAAGCCGCCGATCACTTCCTTGGCCTCGGTGAACGGGCCGTCGATCACGACCGGCACGCCGGTGTCGAACTTGACGCGCGCGCCGGCAGCCGGCGGATGCAGGCCTTCCAGCGTGATCAGCACGCCGGCGTCCTTCAGCGCCTGATTGTACCGCATCATCGCGGCGACCCGTTCGGGGTCGAGCTCGAGCTTGGCCGGCGCGGACTCGTAGCCGAGCGGGATCATCAGCATCATGAAACGCATTGGTCGGATTTCCTTGCCTGTTGAATCACTCGCAATCTTCACCCTCGTCATGCCGGGAAGCCCCACGCGGCGCCGGCCCGGAATCCGCGACTTGCGACGGAGATCATGTATTCGGAGCGCATCGCCGGCGCGATATCGCGGAATGACGTCGGGTGTCATTTCCTGCCCACCTGCGCGCGCAGGCGCTCTCCCCGCTCGCGCAGTTCGGGCGTCAGCGCCTCGCCGAAATCCTCCGCGGCAAACACCTGGCGGATTTCGATCTCGGAGCCGACGTCGAACGGCGCGCGCTTCATCCAGTCGATCGCTTCATCGAGCGACTTGGTCTCGATCAGCCAGAAGCCGCAGACGAGATCGCCGGTCAGGCTGAACGGTCCGTGGCTCACGGTGCTCTGCCCGCCGGCATATTTGACCCGCGCGCCCTTGTTGGTCGGGTGCAGGCCCTCGCCGGCCTGCATGACGCCGGCCTTGACCATCTCCTCGTTGAACTTGCCCATCGCGGCGAGCAGTTCGGTGCTCGGCATCACGCCGGCCTCGGTATCCCTGCTCGCCTTCACGATCACCATGAACTTCATCGTCCTGCTCCGTTGTCTTGTTCAGCTGCTTTGCCGGTATCTCCGGTGCTCGTCTCAAGGACGACGCGGGGCTTGCCACGCCGACAGGGTTTGCGAAATTATTTCGGAGGTCATTGCATCGCGCGCCACAGCCCTCAGCGTTCTTGCCTGACGAGTTCGCCGTCCTGATGCGACGGGCCGAAATAGACGTCGATGCGCGACACCTTGTCGCCGTCGAACACGAAGAACTCGGTGTTGCGAAAGCTCTTGCCGTCACGCGCGACGCAGCGATAGGTGACGAAGGCCTCGACGCCGTCGACCATGATGCGCTCGATCTCGTGGCGGCCGATCCAGCCGGAGTCGCGCCAGCACTCGGCGAAATAGGCCGGCTTGTCGATGTTCTCGCCATAGGGCGTCGAGAAGCGGAAGTCCTCCGCGAACACCGCCTCGACACTCGCGCGGTCATTGGCGAGGTAGGCGGCGAAAAGGGAGCGGATGATCTCCGCCCTGTTGCCAGCTGCAGCCATGTCGTCTCCCACACGTATTGCCCGGGCCTCCGGAGCGGCCAGCGCTCCGGAAACCCGGGCCTCAGAGAGATGACGAACGAGACGCCGCGAAAGCGACATCACGCCACAATTATTTTTGGAGCCGGATCGGAGGCCGGCTTGCTTCAGGTTTCCTGCGGGAACATGCCGAAATAGGGCTCGGCCTCCTTCAGGACGCGCGCGAAGGACGGCCGCCCCATCAGCCGCTCGAGATAGGCCGCCAGATGCCGATGGCCGTCTCCGAACGGCTCGACCTTGTTGCCGTAGAACATCGTCGGCGCGGCCGCGCAATCGGCCAACGAGAAATGCTCGCCCATCATCCAGCCGCCCTGCGCGCATTGCTGATCGAGGATCGCATAGGAGGTGCGGAGCTGCGCCCGCGCCTCGGCGACGCCGTGGGGGTCCTTGCGATCGGCAGGCCGCAGGCGGTCGCCGACGACCTTCTGCATCGGCAGATGGACATAGAGATCGAGAAAGCGGTCGCGCAGCCGGGTCTGCAATGCGAGGTCCGGATCCTCGGGGATCAGCCTGACGGCACCGGGATAATGCCGGTCGAGATATTCGATGACGATGCTCGATTCCGGCACCGTCTCGCCCCGCGTCTCGTCGCGGAGCACGGGAAAGCGGCCGATCGGCGATAGCGCGAGCAGCGCCGCGCGCTCGGCGGGATCGCCGAGATTGACCTTGTTCGGCTTGAACGGCGTGCCGTTCTCGTAGAGCGCAATCAGCGCCTTCCAGCAGAACGAGGACAGCGGGTGGTAATGCAGGGTGAGCGACATCGGAACTCCATCATGGAACCAGTGCCCGGAGGACGAATCGGAGTCCGCCCGGCCGACATCTCGTGCCACGATTATTTTGCGATCGCGGTGAGCAGATACTCGAACCTCGACGCGCCATCATCGAGGACGCGAATCAGAGAGCGAGATCGATCGGCGAAGCGGCCGGTAATATCAAACTTCGTAATAGGCCTATCAGCGCTGCTGAAGCGAACGCGTTGCGATCATCCGCATCAGACGAAGGTCGTCATCGATTTTCGCCCGTAAGATTACGGTGAACATCGCATGCAGGCTACGGATGATAACGTGCATACTGAAAAAATACGCCGCAAGTTGAAAGAGATGCGCGGGTGCATCGGCGCATTATGCAGATCGTGCCAGGCGCGCGTGAGCAACAGGCTTTACCGATGCTAAACGGCTCGCTGCAACCTTTCCGTGAGTTGCCGCGATCCGCTTTTCCCCATCCCTTTCATTTGGACCTTCACGGAGCCCTGATGTTCAGTTTCAGCAACAAGGCCAAGATCGAGAATGCGCTGGCGCAGACTGCCGCGATCGGCAAGTCGCAGGCGGTGATCGAGTTCAAGCTCGACGGCACCATCGTCGACGCCAACGAGAACTTCCTGAATGCGATGGGCTACACGCTCGACGAGATCAAGGGCAAGCACCACAGCATGTTCGTCGATCCGGCCATTCGCGACAGCCAGGACTATCGCGCGTTCTGGGCCAACCTGAACCGCGGCGAGTTTCAGGCCGCGCAATACAGGCGCATCGGCAAGGGCAGCCGCGAGATCTGGATCCAGGCCTCCTACAACCCGATCCTGGACAAAAGTGGCAAGCCGGTCGGCGTGATCAAGTTCGCCACCGACATCACGGCGCAGAAGATTCACAGCATGGAGGAGGCCGGCAAGATCGCCGCGATCGGCCGGGCGCAGGCGGTGATCGAGTTCAACATGGACGGCACCATCGTCAATGCCAACGAGAATTTTCTAAGCGCGCTCGGCTACTCGCTCGCCGAGATCCAGGGCAAGCACCACAGCATGTTCGTGCCGCCGGCCGACCGCGACAGCGCGGCCTATCGCGACTTCTGGGCACGGCTGAACCGGGGCACGTTCGAGGCCGGCGAATTCAAGCGGCTCGGCAAGGGCGGCAAGGAAATCTGGATCCTCGCCACCTACAACCCGATCCTCGACGACCGCGGCAAGCCGTTCAAGGTCGTCAAGTTCGCCACCGACGTCACGCAGCAGAAGGTGAAAACCGCCGACAATGACGGCCAGATCGATGCGATCGGCAAGTCGCAGGCGGTGATCGAGTTCAACATGGACGGCACGATCCGCACCGCGAACCCGAACTTCCTCGCCGCGATGGGCTATTCGCTTGCCGATATCCAGGGCAAGCATCACAGCATGTTTGTCGAGCCCACTGAGGCGAGCGCGGCCGGCTACCGCGAGTTCTGGGGGGCGCTGAACCGCGGCGAATTCCAGGCCGCCGAATACAAGCGCATCGCCAAGGGCGGCCGCGAGATCTGGATCCAAGCCTCCTACAACCCGATCCTCGATCTCAACGGCAAGCCCTACAAGGTGGTGAAGTATGCTACCGACAGCGCGCGCGGCCTGATCGAGGCGGTCGCCGCCGGTAGCGAGGAGATGAGCGCCTCGATCCGCGAGATCTCGGAAACCATGACCAAGTCGAAGCAGAACGCCGCGGTCGCCACCGGCCGGGTCGAGGCTGCGGACGGACAGGCGCAGAAGCTCAATGCCGCAGCTCAGGCGATGAGCGGCATCGTCGAGATGATCTCGAGCATCACCGGGCAAATCAACCTGCTGGCGCTCAACGCCACGATCGAGTCGGCGCGCGCCGGCGAAGCCGGCCGCGGCTTCGCGGTGGTTGCCTCCGAGGTGAAGAGCCTCGCCAATCAGGCCAAGCAGGCGACCGACACGATCTCCTCTGAAATCGACGCGCTGAACTCGATCGCCGCCGAAGTCGTGAGCTCGCTGTCCGAGATCAAGGCGGCGATCGCCGGCGTTAACGAATACATCACCTCCACCGCCGCCGCGGTCGAGGAGCAGAGCATCGTCACGCAGGACATGTCCACCAACATGCAGCGCGCCTCTGCCGAACTCGCAGCGTAAGCCACGGTGCGATCCTCGAAGGATGGGCGGCCCGGGCTGGGGGCCGTGCATCCTTCGAGACGCGCCTTCTTCCCATGCTGAAAGAGTATAGAACGGCCGTCGCACCCATGTCATTGCGAGCGAAGCGAAGCAATCCACCTCGCCACACGGGAAGAATGGATTGCTTCGTCGCTATCGCTCCTCGCAATGACGGCCGAGCCAGTTGAGCGCCTCTCAGGTTGACATCACCAGGTAAAGGTCGCAGACGGTCGGGACTTCCTGCCCGAACCGATGGACCATCCGATGAATTCCGCTTCCCCCAAAGTCGCACTCGTGACCGGCGCCGCGCGTGGCATCGGGCTTGCCGCGGCGAAACGCTTTCTCGCCGACGGCTGGCGCGTCGCACTGCTCGACATCGAGGGCGAATTGCTGCGCGCGGCGGTCGCGGCGCTGAAGCAGCCCGACGACACGCTGGCGCTCACCTGCGACGTATCAGATGCCGCTGGCGTGGCAGCCGCGATCTCTGCGATCACGGACCGGTTCGGCCGGCTCGACGCGCTGGTCAACAATGCCGGCATTGCCGTGTTCACGCCGGTGCTGGAGACCTCGGACGCCGACTGGAGCCGGATCATGGCGGTCAACCTCACCGGCCCGTTCCTGTGCACCAAAGCGGCCGCGCCGTTAATGCGGGAGCATGGCGGCGGTGCAATCGTCAACATCACCTCGATCTCGGCGGTGCGCGCCTCGACGCTGCGCTCGGCCTACGGCACCAGCAAGGCCGGCCTCGCGCATCTCACCAAGCAGCTCGCGGTCGAGCTCGCCTCGCTCGGCATCCGCGTCAACGGCGTCGCGCCCGGGCCGGTCGAGACCGCGATGGCCAAGGCCGTCCACACACCGGAGATCCGCGCCGACTATCACGACGCCATCCCGCTCAACCGCTATGGGCTGGAGGAGGAGCTGGCGGAAGCGATCTTCTTCCTGTGCTCGGATCGCGCCAGCTACATCACCGGACAGATCCTCGCCGTCGACGGCGGCTTCGACGCCGCCGGCATCGGCCTGCCGACCCTGCGCGGCGCGCGACGGAACGGCTGAGGACACGCAAGTCCTCCCGTCATTGCGAGCGAAGCGAAGCAATCCATCGCCCCTCGCAATGACAGAACCGACGCTACGCGCTCAATCTATCACCGTCACCCCCGCGCAACGGCTTCGCCGTTGTCGCTGGAGGTGGCCGCTTCTTCAGCAGCCCTCGAAGGGTCGACGGCCCGGCTGGTGGCCGATTCATCCTTCGAGGCTCGCTTCGCTCGCACCTCAGAGCTTGTGACCCTATGAGTTGCGAGCGCGGCATTTGCCCTGGTAAGGCGATGGCGCGATCGGAA